>JAEYXN010000163.1 GCA_023431285.1 Bacteroidota bacterium | reverse complement strand
ACCACCCAGTTTGCAAAGTAGATGTGTGCAAACGCGAAGAGTATCACATTCACGATGATGATTGGCCATTTTCCAGGGATGAGGGTTGAGTAGCGGGCAAAGAAAAACTTCCTGAAAATGATTTCCTGAGGTAATGCTGATAAGAACGGGTAGAGGATGATCATTGTGAGTAGTTTCTTATCGGCAATCACATCGACAAACAAAGGGCTATCGTAATAGGCGAGGATACAAATGATCAGGATGACAGCCAGGATAAATTGAAAGAATATTGTCTTGCACACTTTACGCGATCCATGAATAGTTTCTGCAAATCGGAGTTCGCGAACTACAAAGAAAAAGCAATAGCAAAATAGCCCTGTGAGTGGAAGGATTTTGTGAAAAGGAATCAGGTCAGCCCAGTAGAGGATGGGTAGTAAAACAAAGAGACCAATCAGTTCCAGTAAGAGAATCCATCGGGGTGTATTTGTGGGCCGCACATAGGTTGTACGGCATAGTCAATCTGAAGGTTGGGCTGTAGTACTATGATTCCCGCCTATTCTTCAGCATATGCAAGTTCCTCTTCTGCAAATTCTTCTTTCCGGAATATTGTTGAAATTGGCGCGCCTGTCGACTTAACATTGCTGTATTGATGGTTAAGGAGTGCTGCGATCGTCTGGGCGAGTTGACTTTGTTTCAATCGCATAAAAGAAGTCATCTCTCCTATAGGGGCGGTATCAGGACCGATTGCCGCAAGCCACGTCTGGGCGGATCCTCTGAACAGAAGAGCATGACCTTTCCAACCACGTGCACTTGTTCCACGGCCATGATCAGTCGTGACAAGCAAAGTAGTTTTGTTTTTGTATTGATCCTGGGATTGAAGCCACGTCCACAAAACATTGATCATACTATCTGCGGCGTGCGCTGATTTCAGGTACTCATCATAACGTCCTCCGTGACCGTGCTCATCCGTCTCATCAAAGCTTATGAACACGACGCGTGGGTTCTTTCGTTTCATGTACTCCATCGCATATTGAAAAGTAAACTTATCGTAACGGTCGCCATGCGGGTTCTTTTCGTGATCTGTTACCTTGTTGAGTTTCTTTTCCCGCGGTGTCAGGTGTTTTCCCTCCGCTTTGTCGTCGCCGCTATTCACTGGAATACCTGAAATGTCTTCGCGCAGGATATAGGGCATTGTATTCCAGGTAGAAAATGCTGCTACGGAATGGGCGAATCGCGGATCCCTATTCAGAGCCTCAAGCACGGTGAAATTTGGATTGGAAATGGGCTCATTATTCTTCACCCTTTTGTCGTGGAAACCAACAAACATCTCGCTGTATCCCGAATAGGAGTAGAGGGTTCTGTTTGCAAGCGTTACGCCATTGTCGAGGTAACGATTTCCATAGAGCTGACCTTTTTTACCAATGACATTCCAAAGAAAAGGCATGAGGAGTTTTCTCCTTTTCATCGCATCCTGATGCCAGAATTTACGTTGAACCGCGGTGTCGGTTACATACTTCTTTCGAAACAGGATCTTTTTATCAGCACCGTTGAAAACTTCACGCCATCGATATCCGTCAAGGGTAACGACGACCACATTCTCCGTCTTCTGCTGCTGGCCAACGGACGGGATTCCGCACAACACGGCCAAAACCAGTAAAATATTTTTCATATCACCGGGATTCAAAAATCCTTATGCCATGATATGCCTGGCATTATCGGTGAGGACAGGTCATTGGAAGCTGGGGATTCCGTGGTTTGGACATCGCCCCCTATCGGACTATCTTCACGCATGTGGACTAATTTTCATACCCACAGTTCGTTTTGCGACGGGAAGGCCTCCCTGCAAGAGATGTTTGATTCCGCGCAGGATCTCGGGTTGTTATCATTAGGTTTCTCATCCCATGCCCCGCTTCCCTTCTTCCGCCCATGGGCAATGAAGGCGGAGGATATGGACAACTACCTTAAAGAAATTTCTGAAATAACGGAAAGCTCGAAGCGAATGGAGGTGTACGCGGGTCTGGAAGTTGATTTCATTCCCGGAAGGATAGGCCCATCGTATTATTCATTACAGCTCGACTATACGATAGGTTCGGTTCATTTCGTGGACACCTTTCCCGACGGTGAGCCGTGGGAAATTGATAACACCCATGCGGTCTTCATGCGTGGGGTCGATGAGATCTTTAAGGGTGATGTTAAGGCGGGGGTGTGCAGGTACTTTGAAGTTACGCGTGAAATGTTAGAATTGGATTGCCCCACGATATTAGGTCACCTGGACAAGATAAAAATGCATAATAGAGATGGTGAATTGTTTGATGAAGGAGCATCATGGTATACATCGCAGATTGATCTTCTTATAGAAGCCATCCTGAGGTCTGGGGTGATTGTAGAGGTGAATACGCGCGGAAAATATCAGAACAAAACGACGACCACCTATCCCGGTCTGGACATACTCACAAAACTAGCTTCGAAAAATATTCCAGTTACGATAAATAGTGACGCACATCATCCAAAGGATCTGGTCAATGGGTTTGTAGAGGCGGTGGGCGATCTGCGCAGAGCAGGCTTCAAAGAGATAATGATACTTCACGAAGGAAAATGGCAACCCACTCGCTTCAATGAAAGAGGAATCTGCTGAAGGAATGGTTACCGCAAAGCTGCGTGGTGGCCACGTAGGGTGGCTGACGCTTTATGCTTCGTTATCCGCCTTTTGTTTATATACCTGCGTATATGCATTTCGAAAAACATTTCCCGCAGCAACATTTTCCGGAATGGAACTGGGAGGAGTTAGTTATAAAGTGTGGTTGGTAACGTTTCAGGCGGTAGGGTATGCGTTGGCGAAGTTTCTCGGCATTAAAATCATTTCTGAGCTCCGCGCCAAAGGGCGGGCAATAGGTATTTTGATGATGGTCGCGATAGCAGGTTTGTCGTGGTTGATGTTCGCGGTTGTACCTCCTCCATACAATATTGTTTTTCTTTTCACCAACGGTCTACCACTCGGCCTTGTCTGGGGGATGGTCTTCGGATACCTGGAAGGCAGGCGTACAACGGAGGTGCTGGGCGCAACATTGTCTGCAAGTTTTATATTTTCTTCCGGCATCTGCAGGAGCGTTGGCGCCTGGCTTATGACTGATGTGGGGGTAAGTGAAATGTGGATGCCATTTGTAGCATGCTGTCTGTTCCTTGGGCCGCTGTTGTTGTTCCTGTATCTCCTTGATCAGCTCCCGCCCCCGTCAGAGGAAGACGAACTTCTTCGCACCAGAAGAGAACCGATGCCTCGCGAACGCAGAAAGGATTTCCTCCGGGAGTTCCTTCCCGGAATTATTTTGTTCGTTCTAGGATACCTTCTCCTCACAACGTTCCGTGACTTCCGGGAGAATTTTTCCGCTGAAGTATGGAAATCCCTCAGTTACGACAAGACCCCGTCCATTTATAGTCAGACCGAAGTGCCTGTTTCTATTCTGGTGCTGATAATTATGTCAGCCGTAGTGCTGATAAGAAACAACCGCACGGCATTCATGGTGAATCACATCATTATTATCATCGGGATGCTGATGATAGGGGCAGGGACTTATTTGTTTGAAGCGGAATTGATTAGTCCCGTTCAATGGATGACATTGATAGGATTGGGTTTGTATATGGGATATGTTCCATTCAACAGCATGTTCTTCGACCGGATGATTGCTACATTCAGGTACACGGGTACAGTAGGATTTATTATGTATGTGGCTGACTCCTTCGGGTATCTTGGCAGTATCAGTGTGCTTTTCTTCAAGGAGTTTGCTTATGCCGAGTTGAGCTGGCTTAATGTGTTCCTCACATCTGGATATATAGTCTCCGTCAGTGGCGCCATTCTTATCACGGCGTCAATGGTTTACTTCCTTAAAAAGAAAACGCCCACTCAGAAAGCGGGCGAATCCATTTAATAGTTCTTTATAGTCTTATCTGATCAGAAACTTGAGAGAGAAATTCCGGCAGTGAAGGTAGTCATGTCGTTAAGATATGCTCCGTTGGCATCCTTAAATCCTTCGTCTTTGATGAACAATGGAGAAAGGTTGTAATACCCGAACAGGGCGAAATTACCAAAGCCAATTTTTCCGAATGCGGCGTAGCGGAAGCGTGACAAGTTGAAGTTTTGTTTGTCCTTAATTTGTTTGATCTCACCATCGTTACGGTATTTGATCTTGGTGTACGCGTCGTAGAGATAACCAACGCGAACTCCGGCGCCGATCTTAAGGCTTCGCGCGGGGTCGTCGGGATTAAGGGTAAAACGGAGCTCCAACGGGACGTCTACGTAGTTAGTGATCAGCTGTGACTTCTTAAAGCCAGGGATTTGGTGTTGGTTAAGGGAAAACAGATCCAACTCTTTCCTTGAGGTGATAGGTTTTGCGAAGTCTCCGTCCTGGTGAGCGAAGTCAAGGACCTGTCCGTCGCGAAACTTAAAACGTTCGAGGCTAAGGCCGACACCAGGGACAAAGCTGAATTTAGATTTCAAAATTCTAAGCTCGTACTGATAGTAGATATTCACCGTCCGTGATCCCCAGAGTCCGATGTTAAAGTTGTCGGGTCCGTTCAGATGGCGGTTGAGGCCGAGTTCCAGGGTGAAGATGCCCGGAATGTCAGGTCTGGCCGACGATTTGGTAGGCTGCTCTACGGTTTGGCAAACCGCATTGAGCGAGAAAACTGACAGGAGAACGATACCGGCTAATCTATTGATCATGCTATAGTAATTCTTGAAATAAAGGCCCAAAAATAGCTTTTTTGTCGGCAGGGGCAAACCATTTATTTTGTCGAGTGGATTTATTCTTTACATTTGCACTCCCAAAAACAACGGCAGAAGCGGATCAATATTGGCCCTTTGCCTGACTTAAGAGTTCGGTATCTTCGAAAAAGTTGAATTTAGGGAGAAATAATCCGGATAGATGTTCCGGAGGTTTGCAAAAAAGCACTCGTAGCTCAATTGAATAGAGCATCTGACTACGGATCAGAAGGTTCGGGGTTTGAATCCCTGCGAGTGCACTTATTTTCAGATACTTACATATTCTTTTCTTCTATCTGATTGGAATTTTGAAGTAATTCTGAAGCAACCCTTAGTAGAATCCGCTGCTAAGGGTTTTTTATTGCTCTAATAGTTCGAAATCATTCTCGGCGTGGTGCACGCAAAGAAGCCAGACTGTTTGAATCGTCCAGATCGTTTAGCAAAGTGCCTCCGTCTACAACAATTTGAGACTGGTCGTTTCTTTTTGTAGTGCTTCGAACCTTGATACCATCTCGCATACTAAGGCGAACAACGTCATGTTCATAGGTAGTAACCTTTTCAATCCTTCCCCGAATTTCAAAGATTAACATGAATGATTTTGGCGTGAGTGGTTCTGGGTCCCCGAACATCTTACTACACACCGTAAATTCTTAAATCGGTCTTTCAGGTGAAACTCTTTTGATCTCTTCAGTGACATCAAATACGTTTGTCCTGCCTTCGTACTTGCTATCTTCTGCAGATCTTTGAAATGAAGGGTCAGCAGCTCCACATATTCTTGGGCATGAAGCTTCGATGAAGCCTTGGAGTACAATAGTCAATTGGTAGTACAAGAGATTCGAATAAAGCGATATTAACGAGAATGCAGAATGCAGATGCGCTTCTTAGCATTACACGCACAATGAAAATAACACTGGTACTTTTCTCTTGCCATTCTTAGCTTTCGTTCAAGGAAGTCCATAAAGCCGTTTCATCGTAACCAGTATTGATCTCTCCCTCTATTCAATATCCACGAGTGACCAGCGACCACTCTTCATGTCGAGATAAGCGAGGATCCGCTCGTGGCGAAATTCGAAGCGCTGTACTACTTCTGTTATTTCACTCTCGTTAAACCATGGATACTGGCGTTTGAGATCCTCGATTAAAGTGTTCCGTTGATCATCGACAGCATTTTTTTTCTTGAGATTGTTCATATAAGAAAGTTAGAAGGCCAAATCCCCTTTAGCTTTATTGTGTTCACGTTGATGAGACTGGGCAAGACTTCGACACCGAATAGTGAGCCACATGGCGAAAAGAATCAGAATACAGGACACAATATCTGTCAATGTCTGGACCGACACGACTGGGACATACGGGATTAAGAAGTTGTCCTGAGGCAGCATCCACGAAAAGATAAAAGTAATATAGGGGCAGAGCGGGATCAGAAGCCAGCATCGAATGATGCCAAGTTCTGTTCTGATTAATGATCTATTCGCTTTGTGTGAAGTAATTTGTAAATGTGTTTGCAGCATGACGACCATCAGAACCACTTCGATATGCCAGAGGAGATTGGCGTAAGCAATGACGGGCATTTGTTGCCGCATCAACATTCCGTAGTACAACACCCCAAAGGTGGCCAGGATAAAGACAGTCATCATAAGACCCAGGGCGCGGGACAACCTGCGTTTGCCGTAATGCAAGTTTAGAAATACCAGTATGGGCAGGTAAAGGATTCCAAACACCGCATTAACGATAGGGTCGACGGCATTCATTTCGCTAATATCTTCCGGTATGCGGTGCGCTGTGCCACTGATAAAAATTCCGTTGATAATCGCTGCAAGGATCAATGCGCGGGAGGGTGCGCGCAAACTGGCTAGCATCAACAACGCGGCCAGGCTTATACTCGTTACAATGATTGCACTTATCATAGTGCCAAAAATATCGAGATCTTATTACATGAGATTTACGGGAGCATTATCAAATCATTTCAAACAGAATGTTGCCAATTATTTCGGTGTCAGTATCGGATTTTTGTATAAGACGATTCTTCGATGATGCGATAGTCTGAGCTTTTTTACGAAGCTTTTTCAATTCCTTTTTTCTTCGCGCCTCTTCTTCCTTCTGTACCTTTCATAAGAATTTTTCACCTCATCCCTGACTAGTCTACCTGCCCTGTCAATTGCTTTATAAACTTTCACGCTTGGTTCTCCCAACTCGGGTTTTCTGAATTCCTGATGAAAAAAGATTTCAAATTTTTTAGTGGGGTGACGTTGTGATTCCTTTTCTTTCATAACATCATATTTCATCTAAAACAGGTCTAAAACTCATGTACTATTGTTCAAGGATGAAGGTGTGATATTAACAAATTATGAAGCTCGTTGTCGACGATTTGTTGTCACCAAACGATTGCGAAGGCGACCCACGAAAGACTCCCGTCATTGAATAATGATTCGTTAACGCAGCATTAAAGCGTAGGTAGCATCCAGAGTTTATCTTGCAGCGATATCAACCGTGCCTTTCTAATCCGGCATCGTGAATGGGAAAATCGAAAAAAAGAGATGTAGATGTTGTAATAATTTCCGACGTACACCTTGGAACATACGGATGTCACGCCGAAGAGCTCCTGCGCTACCTCAAATCTATCCGTCCCAAGAAACTTATTCTTAATGGTGACATCATTGACATTTGGCAATTTTCGAAGCGATACTGGCCAAAATCCCACATGCATGTGGTGAAGCACATTACCAGCCTGCTTACGCGAAATACAAAAGTAATTTACCTGACTGGCAATCATGACGAAATGCTCCGCAGGTTTTCCGGCTTTCGAATTGGTACATTTAAAATCGACAATAAAGCAGTGCTGACGATTGGGCATAGGAAAATCTGGATCTTTCATGGCGATGTTTTCGATGTAACCATGAAGCATTCGCGATGGCTTGCGAAACTTGGCGCGATAGGCTACGATATGTTGATCCTGATCAATGCTTTTGTCAACTGGTGGTTTGCACGCCTGGGAAAAGAAAAAATCTCGTTATCAAAGCGCATTAAGGACCGGGTGAAATCAGCAGTAAAATTCATTAATGATTTCGAAAAAACTGCGGCTGACATCGCCATTGACAATCATTACGACTACGTAGTATGCGGACATATTCATAAACCAGAGATCAGTGAGATCACGACGGAAAAAGGGAAAGTCATTTACATGAACTCCGGAGACTGGGTGGAAAACCTTACGGCGCTTGAGTGCCACGATGGTGTTTGGTCCATCTACAGATATGCTGACGACCAGTCTGCACAGAAGATGAATTTACCAAGCCGCATCGCGTCGGAACGCGACGACAGCGAAATATTCAGCGATCTGGTTCAGCAATTCCTCACACTAAAGAAATGAAGATCTTATACGCTATACAGGGAACGGGTAACGGTCACATTGCGCGCGCGGAGGAGATTGTCCCGATTTTGCAGAGCAGGGGGGAGCTTGATATTATGATTAGTGGCGCACAAGCCGATCTTGACCTTCAATATCCGGTCGAGTATCGCTCACGTGGTCTAAGCTTTTACTTCGGAAAGAATGGCGGAGTTGATATTGGTAAGACGGTGCGTAAGAATAACACAAACAAGATTTATCAGGAAATCAGAGACTTCCCGATTCGAAAATATGATCTGGTAATTAATGATTTCGAGCCCATTTCGGCATGGGCGGCGAGACTCAATAAAGTTCCTTGCGTGAGTCTAAGTCATCAGGCATCATTACTTTCTGCAAAAGTACCGAAACCGAAACACATGGACTTATTGGGAAGCTGGATACTTAAGCATTACGCGCCAGCTGATTGCCACGTGGGTTTCCACTTTTCATCCTTCGATGATGATATTTTTACGCCGGTCATCCGCACCAGAGTACGTGAAGAGGCCGCACCGCAACGTGACCACTACACGGTTTACCTTCCGGCGTATGACGACCAGAAACTGGTACGCCTCCTTAACCGAATCCCGGGAATAACCTGGCATATCTTCTCTAAACATACCAAGATTGCCTACCACGTGGACAAGATTTCAGTTTTTCCAGTCGCAAACGAAGCATTCACTGAAAGTATGGCATCCTCACGCGGCGTTCTGTGCGGCGCAGGTTTCGAAACTCCGGCTGAGGCGCTCTTCCTCAAGAAAAAGCTTCTTGTTGTTCCTATGAAGAAGCAATATGAGCAACATTACAATGCGGCGGCTCTTAGTCAGATGGGGGTTTCTGTCCTCAAGAAAGTGAACAAAAAGCATCTCGAAATAATCAGGGATTGGGTCGATACGGAAGGTCGTGTCGACGTTGATTACGGCGATGTCGCCCTTCAAGCAGTAGAACGAGCACTCTACCTGGTTCATAATATTTGATGAAGCTTCTTAATTGGACAGTTTAATCCGTTACTGAAATTGTCGGTGCCACTGTTGTGTTTCTCTCTCCTCTCAATCCGTCCTTACCATCAGAACGCAGTTTGCCGGGTTGAAGGAGATGCGTAACAGAAGGAATGTCTGCATGAAACGCTGAGTGTTTTTTTAATATGGATTATGAAACCTGTGCCGATCGTCCGCCAAATTATGCAGTAAGTGTTTTTTCGTAAGCTAGTTTCGAATAAAACTTTGCGCTATCCTTTGGCTTTCGTTCACGTGTCATCGGATCGCACGAGAACAATCCGAACTTATATGAGGGCCCCAGGG
>JAEYXN010000159.1 GCA_023431285.1 Bacteroidota bacterium | reverse complement strand
CAGCGTGGGTATGATTCCGCTTATCTGTTGCCGGAATATGAGGGTGATGATGAAGGTGGTGTTGCGGATGTAGATTTGTCTGATCGCGATGCATTGTTTGAAGAGGCGGCGAAATTAATCGTGATGCATCAGCAAGGCTCAACTTCACTTATTCAGCGAAAGCTGAAACTTGGTTATAACCGCGCCGGCCGACTGATCGACCAGTTGGAGGCAGCTGGTATTGTCGGTCCATTTGAAGGCAGTAAAGCCCGTGAAGTGCTCATCAAGGATGAATTAAGTTTGGAACAATTATTGACAACCTTGAGGGAAAAACATAATCAAGTGTAATTTTGCCGTCATGATAAGCCAATCCGGAATGAAAAAACTGATCTTTACTTTATTTAGTGCCCTTTTAAGTCTTTCCTCTTTCGCTCAGTACGATCCTAAAGCATTAGAAATTCTGGAGGCAATGAGCAGGAAATACCAGTCCATTCCCGCTTTCGAAGCAAATCTTGCTGTGACGCTGACCAACGAAGTAGAAAAAGTGAACGAGGAATTTAAGGGGAAGATCACAGTGAAAGGCGATAAATATAAGCTTGTCCTGCCCGAGCAGGAGGTCATTAACAACGGTTCCACTATCTGGACATACCTTCCCGAAGTAAAGGAAGTAAACATTGATAATTACGATCCATCTTCTCAGGATGTCAATCCGTCCAAGATCTACGAAATCTATAAGAAGAACTTCAAGTATCTTTATCTGAAAGATCAGACTGAGGGTGGTGTGCTCTGCGAAGAAATTGATCTGGTTCCTGAAAAGAAGGACGCACAGTTCTTCAAGATCAAGATGTTCATCAGCAAGAAAGACAAGAGCATTCAAAGCTGGACAATGTTTGATAAAGGCGGTAATCGTTATAAGTACACGCTTGCAAAGTTCAACCCTAATGTGAAGGTTGAAGACTCCTTTTTCAATTTCGACCCGAGCAAATATCCAGGCGTCGAGGTGATCGACCTCAGATAATAAAGAAATAACGGGCAGCGAAAGCTGCTCTTTTTGTTTTCACGCTTTCGTTTCTTGTCCGGAACTCGCATTTTTGGATCAAAATTTTCCATGAACCGAGAGCAGTTATTCGAGCAGATCACAAAAAAGCAGTCGTACCTCTGTGTGGGCCTCGATACCGATCTGGATAAGATTCCGAAGCACCTGCTCTCCTCTGGTGATCCCGTTTTTGAATTCAATCGTCAGATCATCGATGCTACTCACGAATATTGCGTGGCCTACAAACCGAATATTGCGTTCTATGAGGCATTGGGTCCGCGGGGATGGGAAAGTCTGCAAAAGACCTTAGACTATATTCCAGACAATATTTTCACTATCGCCGATGCCAAGCGAGGTGACATTGGCAACACATCCGCTCTTTACGCAAAGGCATTTTTTGAGCAGATGGATTTCGATTCTGTGACTGTGGCGCCATACATGGGTGAGGACTCGGTGAAGCCGTTCCTGCAGTTTAAAGGGAAGTGGGTGATCCTGCTTGTACACACGTCAAATCCAGGGAGCAGTGATTTCCAGCTGATCGAATCCACGGTTACAGGGATGAAACTTTATGAAGAAGTGCTTGTAAAAGCCCAGCAATGGGGAAATCCTGATCAGCTGATGTTCGTCGTGGGAGCGACACATCCTGAGAAGATCCAGGGAATACGCGCACTCGCACCTGAAAGCTTTTTCCTTGTTCCCGGTGTCGGCGCGCAGGGAGGTGATCTTAAAATGACCTCGCAATTCGGGATGAATAAACATTGCGGGCTACTTGTCAACTCGGCCCGTGGCATCATTTACGCTTCTTCGGATAAGGATTTTGCCACCAGTGCCGGAGAGGAAGCACGCAGGACTGCGGCTGAGATGGCCGGGTATCTCCAGGACTTTTTATAATTCTCCGGAAAAGTTTTCTTATTTAGTCGCATTGGATGGCTTTGCCATTCCCGTTGTGTAACAGAACCGTTATGTCCGAATCTTTTATCCACTATCTGTGGCAGTATCAGTATTTCAACAAGGTTGATCTTCGAACCACTGCCGGTGAACCTCTTCATATATTCTCAGCAGGCACAAGGAACTCCGATGCAGGTCCGGATTTTCTGAATGCGAAACTAAAGCTGGGTGAAATTCAATGGGTAGGAAATGTTGAGATACACATTGATGCTTCAGGCTGGTTTCAGCATAAGCATCAGCATGATCCCGCTTATGATAATGTCATTCTTCATGTGGTATGGAAAAACAATGTGACTGTCCCGCATCGCGATGGTCAGGCTATTCCAACTCTTGAACTGAAAGATCGTGTAGCTGATGAGATGGTGTCAAACTATCGAAACCTTGTGGGCAGCGCGGAGGAGATTCCTTGTGCTTCAAGACTACCTGGAATGAGACGCATCATTTTGTTTTCCACCCTCGACAGAATGCTGACGCTTCGCCTTGAAAGCAAAGCTCTTGAGATAGAACAGATTCTTAATTCCAACCGCGGTGACTGGGAGGAAACCTGTTATCAGGCTCTGGCGAGAAATTATGGGTTCAAGGTCAATGGAGAGCCCTTTTTCCAGATGGCCCGCGCCCTTCCATATAAAACTTTGATGAAGCATAGTGACAAGCTCTTTCAGATGGAGGCAATGTTATTTGGCGTCGCTGGATTTCTGGACGATGACTGTGAACAAGAGTACTACAAAGTACTGCAAAGAGAATTCAGCCTGCTAAGACGAAAGTACCGTCTGGATCACGTCATGATGAACAAGTCGCAGTGGAAATTCCTTCGCTTAAGACCCGCCAACTTTCCAACTATCAGGATCGCACAGTTTGCTGCGTATCTTCATTATCGTCAGAATATTTTCTCAGCGATGCTCAACTCAAGTTTTGAGAAGATTCGTGAGGATCTGGATGCTCCACCTTCGTCGTTCTGGCAAACGCATTATAACTTTTCTAATGATTCACACAGCCGTGACGCGGAGCCCGGGTCAGCCAGCATAGACAACATCATGATCAATACCATCGTCCCGCTAAATGTGGCGTACTCTATTGTGAAGGATGATCAATCGTACATGGACAGAGCGCTCAGAATACTTTATGCCACTCCCAGTGAATCGAATCAGGTAACAAGAAAGTGGGCGAAGCATTTGGTGAGAAGCCGGAATGCGTTCGATTCTCAGGCCTTGATCGAGCTGTTCAATAATTTCTGCACGCGGCATCGTTGTCTCGAATGCAATATTGGCGCATCTTTGATCAAACCAACCTGAGGTGTACCTGGTTACTGTCGCTAATATTCTCGTGATCGCTGCAATTGCTATTCAGCTTTACAGACGGGAGAGTATGCTTCGAAAGTTGTTCTGGCCCGCCCTCATTTTGAAGATTATTGCCGGAATCGCTTTAGGGTTTATGT
>JAEYXN010000037.1 GCA_023431285.1 Bacteroidota bacterium | reverse complement strand
TTATTTCATTTCTTTAACGTAAACCCCTTCCGGTTCGACATCATCGACATCGGTGCAAACATTGGTGGCTACTCAGCTTTGTTTTCATTGGAGGTTGATGTAGAACATTTTAATGTTCATGCGTTTGAACCAAACACACTCATCATTGATGGGCTCGCGGAAAACATGCGGCGACTGGAGAGCTCCAACATCACAGTGAACGCACACGTGAATGCTTATGCACTGGGTGAACACAAGGGTCGTCTCCCGCTGAAAGTAAATGAAAACCATTCTGGAGTCTCTACTTTCGGAAACACAAAAAGAGAGTTCACGCGCACCATCGATGTCGACGTATCCACGCTTGACTCTTATGTCGCAGAAAAGAACATCGACCATATTGACCTTATCAAGATTGACGTGGAAGCGTTTGAGCCCAGTGTCCTTTTCGGTGCCCGCCAGACTATTGCGTACCTGAAGCCTGCGATATACTTTGAGTTCCAGAAGGCATGGTTCGATACTTATCCCGACGACTTCATCACCGAAGTCATTTACCTTCTTTCCGGGAATGGTTATCGGTTTTATCGGGAAGCCAGAGATGGTATGCTTCATCCATTCACTATGACGGCCCGCTCACTGAAGGACTTCCAGCACCTGAACATACTCGCTGTTGCGCGGCCACTGCCAAATTAATTCACGGCCGGACAGCGACGCTATCCTACATGTCTGCATGTGAGAAAGAATGGAAGAATCGCCGGGAGCAATTTGTCAATTCTTCTATCTTTGCCGGCTTATTCGTGAAACATGATCTCAGTAGATGCCGTCAGTGTAGAATTTAATGGTTCAGCCTTATTCAGCAACATCACCTTTAACATCAATGAAAACGACCGTATCGCCCTTATGGGAAAGAACGGGGCGGGTAAATCCACTTTGTTAAAGATACTTGCCGGCGCAGCCAAACCCACCAAAGGAAAAGTATCGGCTCCAAAAGACGCTGTGATCGCCTATCTCCCTCAGCATCTCTTAACGGAAGACAACGCAACCGTTTTCGAGGAAGCCTCCAAAGCCTTTTCGAAAATCCTGAATATGAAACGGGAGATGGATGAGTTGAATCATCAGCTGGAAACACGGACGGATTATGAGTCTGACGCCTACGCGAAGATTATCGAGCAGGTCTCCGAGTTGAGTGAAAAATACTATTCTATCGAGGAGATCAACTTTGATGCTGAAGTGGAAAAAACACTGCTAGGACTGGGTTTCGTTCGTACAGATTTTACACGCCAGACGAAGGAGTTCAGCGGTGGGTGG
Source organism: Bacteroidota bacterium (assembly GCA_023431285.1). Lineage (GTDB taxonomy): Bacteria > Bacteroidota > Bacteroidia > Cytophagales > Cyclobacteriaceae > Ohtaekwangia. Next base: position 5,760 of record JAEYXN010000037.1, on the reverse strand, counting down.
CGGATGCGTATCGAGCTTGCCAAGATCCTGTTACAAAAGCCTGACCTTATCCTTCTCGATGAGCCGACCAATCACCTTGACATCGAGTCAGTCCAATGGCTGGAAGAGTTTCTCAAAACAAATGCGAAAGCGGTAATCGTCATCAGTCACGACAAAGCTTTCGTCGATAACCTGACCAATCGTACCATAGAAATTACGATGGGCAGGATCTACGACTACAAAACGAACTATTCACATTATCTGCAGCTTAGGAAAGAGCGTCGTGAACAACAACAAAAACATTTTGACGAGCAGCAAAGAGAGATAGCCGATATCACCGCTTTTATCGAACGTTTCAAGGGTACGTACTCGAAAACGCTCCAGGTGCAGTCGCGGGTAAAGATGCTTGAGAAGATGGAGATCGTTCAGGTGGACGAGGTCGACACTTCAGCGCTGAACCTCAAGTTTCCGCCGGCTCCGAAATCGGGTAGCTACCCCGTTATAGCAGAAGGTCTGACAAAGGCCTATGGTGACCACGTTGTTTTCAAAGACGCCAACGTCACCATCGCCCGGGGTGAGAAGGTCGCTCTTGTTGGAAAGAACGGCGAGGGAAAATCTACTTTCGTAAAAGCGATCATGGGAGAGATCGATTACGAAGGGAAGCTTCAGATGGGTCATAACTGTATGATCGGCTACTTCGCCCAGAATCAGGCCTCCCAGCTCGATGGCGATCTCACTGTCTTTCAAACCATCGATTACATTGCCGAAGGAGATATCAGAACAAAGATCAAGGACATCCTTGGCGCTTTCATGTTCGGCGGTGAGACCATCGAAAAGAAAGTAAAGGTGCTTTCCGGGGGAGAGAAAACGCGCCTGGCAATGATCAAGTTACTGCTTCAGCCAGTGAATCTCCTGATCCTCGATGAGCCCACGAACCATTTGGACATCAAAACAAAAGATATCCTGAAGGATGCCCTGAAAGCTTTTGACGGTACTCTTATCCTTGTATCACACGACCGTGACTTCCTCGACGGACTTGCAGGAAAGGTTTTTGAGTTCGGGAACAAGCGGATCCGCGAACATTTCGAGGACATCAACAGTTTCCTCCGAAACAAGAAGATGGAAAACCTTCGCGAAATCGAGAGGACGAAGGGGTAACCCGGAAATATATTTCGACGCGAATACACAACCATCCGCGTTGCTGCGGTATTTTTGGAAACTGGTTCTAAACCAACCTAAACTTGAAAGCTTCGGCAGGCCATCGTGGTTTCCTTGAACGTTCAGCATTCCTCCTGCTTGCGTGCTTTCTCTCTTTCTATTTCTGCTTCAACACGCCGGTAACATCTTCCTCGAAGTCCGACGTCGCCTCCAAACTGACTGCGGCATCCTGGACCCAGCCATTAACGGAAGTATCATCTAAAGAAACGGGTGCCCAAAAGGCTCCGGTACTTTTTATCCCGCCTCGTTTGACAAATCTGTACGACGAGGTTGTTCTCAGATCTTTTATTTCAGCCATCCCTCAACTCGTAAGAAGGACGGGACATCATCTGCACCCCTCCATCCACGCACCCTAGTTCAACGGTAGGCCTATCCTGTGCCCTCTCAGCTACTTTCTTAATTCTGAACCATTTGAACTATGCAAACCCTGATCATTATAGTTTTTATCATTGGGTATCTTTTTATCGCCCTTGAGCACAACGTCAAAATAAACAAAACAGCGTCAGCCCTACTCACGGGGATACTCTGCTGGACACTATTCATTCTTGCCGGACCAACGGAGACTCTCCTTTCCGGCGACATATTCCAAAGCACGATGAGCCTCCTGCAGGTTGAGCTGGGCGACGAAAAGTTCGCTGCCCTGTCATCACACGATCGATTCATTGAGTTTGTCCTCCACCAACTGGGTCATCATCTAAATGCTATTGCCCAGATCATATTCTTCCTGCTGGGAGCCATGACCATCGTAGAACTCGTCGATGCCCATCATGGCTTCAGACTGATCACCGACCGGATCCGCACTACTAATCCTAAAACACTGCTGTGGATCATCTGCATTGTCACGTTTTTCCTTTCAAGTGTTTTAGATAACCTGACGACGTCCATCGTAATGGTCTCCCTAATCAGGAAGCTCATCCCGGACAAAACGATGCGAATGTTCTTCGCCGGAATGATCATCATCGCCGCCAACGCCGGAGGTGCATGGACACCAATCGGAGATGTGACGACCACGATGCTCTGGATCGGTGGACAAGTCTCCACTTTCGGAATCATGAAGAGCCTTTTCATCCCCAGCGTAATCTGTCTGTTGGTGCCGCTGCTGTATCTGAACTTCACATTGAAGGGTACACTCGGCCATACGAAAGAGCATCATGATCATTCGCATGAGTCGGTGTCTGGAGGAAGGCTCATGCTCTTCCTCGGAGTCGGCGCGCTCATATCAGTACCTATATTCAAGACTTACACTCATCTCCCACCCTACATGGGTATGCTTCTGGGACTCGGAATTCTTTGGGTCACGTCGGAGCTGATCCATCCCGATCTGGATGAAGCTGAACGAAAGAAATATTCCGCTGCAGGAGCGCTGATGCGGATAGACGTCCCAAGTGTTTTGTTCTTCCTTGGGATATTGCTTGCAGTCGCAGCCCTGGAGTCGATGATGGTACTCCAGTCTTTCGCGCAACTGCTGGCATCGGTTTTCGGCGACGAGCGGATCATCGTAACCCTTATAGGCTTGCTTTCTGCAGTGGTCGATAACGTTCCGCTGGTGGCGGCTAGCATGGGTATGTACAGTATGGAGACGTATCCGCAGGACCATATGTTGTGGGAATACCTTGCATACTGTGCCGGGACCGGGGGAAGTATTCTTATTATTGGTTCAGCGGCTGGTGTCGCCGTAATGGGGATGGAGAAAATCGACTTTGTCTGGTACATGAAACGCGTTTCCCTGGTGGCACTCCTGGGCTACCTTGCGGGATGCGGTGCGTACCTCATTCAGATTTCGCTGATACATTAACAGAATTCGTGCGTTTCGGCATCCCCTCGGTGACGTGTAATAATTGGGCTTAAGTAACCGGGTGAGGTTCCGGGAAAGGGGCTTATTTTATCTTAAATCCTAACCAGCATGAACCACAACGGCGGGCCCGAGCGCCTTATCGCGCAGATGAAATCCCTGAACAATAGTGAAAGCGGATTTCAGATCGTAAGCAACATGAAGGCCGGGAACCTCAGACTTATTGTGGATTTCCGGCCTTTTAAGGATTTTGTCAATCACACTGCAGGGGCACTCGGCCTCAAAAGAAGCGGTGAGTTCTACTTCAATTACACTCAGTCAGGTTTTATTGGTATTGTATGCTTCCAGAACTCTCACCTTGAGATACAAACAAATCCGTTGACGGGAATTGTCCGGTTCGAATCCTTCTTCTCGGATCGTCTTCTCAACAACATTAATGTGGCGGAGGAACTCTATCGCGCCTGCGCCGGATTTCTGGGCAGCGCAGTGGTAGAAGAAGAGTATGCCTTCACCGAAGTTATTTCAAATCCCTGAGAAGCTGTTCAAAGAACCAGATAGAGGTTCTGAAACTTTCCACGCTGACACGCTCATCGATGCCATGAAACCCGATTGGGTCGGTCATCGGACTAAACTTGATAATCCCTTTCGATACCCCATCAAAATGGCGGGAGTCGGTGGCGGCAATCATCAAAAACGGGGTCGCGACAACACTGTCGTAGGTTTTCCTGACGATCTGGTCTACGGTGGTATACGCATAGCTGTCTATGGAGGTCACGCTGGAGGCTTCCCGCGCATCCATTATTTCGACGCGGACCCTGTCATCAGCTATGATTTCACGGATCTTCCTTTCCACCATCGCAACGCTGTCACCCGGAAGAAGGCGCAGATTTAAGGTAGCCTTCGCCACTGTGGGAATGACGTTTTCCTTAATTCCCGCGTTGATGATCGTCGGCGCCAGCGTCGTTCTGATCATGGCGTTCCCGGTATTCGAGCTTTCATAGATCTTGTTGATCACCGGCCGGAACAACCATAGGTTGGCGAAAGCAATGCGTTGGCGAAACGGCATCTCCGGCCCAATGTGTTCTATGAACGATTCAGTAGATGGGGAGAAGCGTGGCTCAAACTTGTTCTCATTCAAACGGGTCAGGGCCCTTGCCAGGATATCTATTGCGGTCTCCGCTTCAGGCATGGCGGCATGCCCTCCTCCTTTCTCGACATTCAAAGACATGGTGAGCATTCCCTTTTCAGATGTGCCGATCAGGGCGACGTTCCGACGAATACCGGGAACCTTCTCGCGGGTTACGATCCCTCCTTCATCCAACACCAGGTCTGGAGCGATCCCCTGCGACCTGAAGCTTTCAGCCACTGCCCTGGCTCCGGAGCCCCCGACCTCCTCGTCGTGGCCGAAAAGGAGATAGACAGTCCGCCGGGGACGGTACCCTTCGCCCAGAAGTTTCTCACAAGCTTCCAGAATCGCAATCAGATTGATCTTGTCGTCTGCGGTTCCCCGACCCCAGATGAATCCTTCCTTGACAACGCCTTGAAATGGGTCAACCGCCCAGAGCTGACGGGTGGTCTCTTCTATGGGAACAACATCCTGGTGGGCCATCAGAACGGCTGGCGGCAGCGCTGGATCTGCCCCTGCCCACCGCAGAAGTATTGTGTAATTCTTCACAATGGTCCGGGACATTGCGTTGTGGACAAGCGGGTACTTACTTTCCAGAAATCTCCGGAACCCGGCAAAATGGGCGGTATCCAGGAGGTTTGAGTCAGAGTACGAGATGGTCCGGTAGGTAATTGCTTCCTGAAAACGGGCGAGGGCAGCACTATCGAGAGCGGGGGCGGAAGGAACAGTGACCTGATCCTGATTTGAGGTGTAGGTGATTGTCCGGACGATCAGGAAAGCAGCGAACGTCAGAAGTAGAATCCCGAGCCAGATAAGGAATCGCTTCATAAGCTTGAAAGGTGAGCTGAAAGGTAAAGAATCGGCGTCAAGGGTTAAAATACCTGAATTTAGAGATCGAAAATGACGTATTTACCTTGAATGTAAAATTCTACTTAAGTTAGAATAATATAAATCATTAATTATCAATTAGTAAGATGCCAATATACAGGATCCAGTTCACACCTGCGAATTGATTCAATTTTATCAAATCTATTAGTTTAAGTCTTTTATAATAAATATCTATAAATCAAACAATTAATACTTATTATGATGGGGATATCTGCCGTGGAGGAAGAGCAAATCTCTCATAAACTAGTAACTCGTTCACGCTCAGCACTTTTTCAATATCTCCACAGCACTTGTTTTTGAGAAGAATCCAGCCAAATTCTAAAAACCTTGCATCGTTTACAGTAATACGTTAACTCAACTATCACAACAGGTTTGCATTCAGTTTATTATTTCTATTCTTGAAAGTAGCTGACGGCGATTCAGTCTGTCCAGGGAACCGCAACGGAATTTGTCTTGTAACCACGAAAGGCCAACACACCACCGACTCTGTGGAGCCGTTCGGGACACGCTTCCGTTTCGGAAACTTCCGAACTCTCGCGACGCTAATATTTATTGCCACACGACCAGAGCGCTCATGCTTCTCAGATCGGGATCTTCGACATGCCTTAAGGAGGTTGCATTGGATGACGCGTGCGGATGTTCTGGTTCGTCAGACAAATCAATTGAAGGGAGGACGATGCCCCGATTGCCTAGCCACCGAAGTGTTGAGTTTCAGACGTGCAATACTACACAGTACATCGTAGGTGTCGCCATTAGG
>JAEYXN010000006.1 GCA_023431285.1 Bacteroidota bacterium | reverse complement strand
TTGCAGGAACAGTGCTGGCGAAAGTCGAATATTTCAATCCCGGAAATTCTACGAAAGACCGCATGGCTCTGAAGATGGTCGAGGATGCGGAGAAAGCAGGATTACTTAAACCAGGCGGGACGATCATTGAAGGAACTTCCGGCAACACCGGCATGGGACTCGCTCTCGCCGCTGCAGCAAAAGGATACCGCTGCATCTTTACAATGGCAGACAAACAATCTCAGGAAAAGATAAATATTCTAAAAGCGGTTGGCGCCGAAGTCATCGTTTGCCCCACCAACGTCGCACCGGAAGATCCGCGGTCTTACTATTCGATTGCACGCAAACTGAACAAAGAAATACCAAATTCATTTTACCCAAACCAGTACGACAACCTGTCGAATACGGCAGCGCATTACGAATCGACAGGACCTGAAATATGGAAGCAGACTGAAGGGAAGATTACGCACTACGTTGCAACGGTAGGTACGGGTGGCTCAATGTGCGGGACAGCGAAATATCTTAAGGAACAAAACCCGCAGCTTGTCACAGTGGGCATTGATACTTACGGATCAGTTTTCAAGAAATATAAGGAGACAGGTATCTTTGACGAGAACGAAATCTACCCTTACCTCACCGAGGGATTTGGTGAAGACATACTTCCGAAGAACGTCAACTTCGACGTGATTGATCATTTCATTAAAGTGACTGATAAAGATGGCGCTCTCGCGGCAAGACGACTGTCAAAAGAAGAAGGTCTCTTTGTAGGATGGTCAAGCGGGTCTGCTGTACATGGAGCACTTGAATATGCGAAGGAGAATCTGAAGAAGGATGATGTGATGGTAATCCTCCTCCCCGACCATGGTACACGCTATCTGGCGAAAGTTTACAATGACCAATGGATGAAAGACCATGGGTTTACTGAGTCTCGCGGATTCCAGACAGCACGTGATATCATCCACGAACGCAATGGCAGGGATAGCCTCCATACCGTCGATAAATACGCCAAAGTCAGTGATGCTATTGTCGTGATGAACCGCGAAGGAATCGATCAGATACCCGTCACAGAAAGCGGTCAGTTCGTCGGCAGCGTAAGTTCAGCCAGCCTCCTGGAAAAGATCATTCAGGATCCCAAACTGAAAGGAAAACAAGTCGGTGAAATAATGGATAAGCCTATGCTCTTTGTCGCGCCGGATAGTACACTCGACGTATTGTCATCTCTCCTGAACAAGGAAAACAAAGCCGTACTGGTGCGCGAGGATGGCGACAAGGTCCACATCATTACACAACACGACGTTCTGAAAGCGATTACCTCGCACTAAGGAGAAACAGACTATTTGTCCTTGACGATTTCAATTTCGACACGGACGTTTTCCTGCGCGCGTGTTGAATGCTTATCGTGAATAGGTCTCTTGCCTCCCCAGGCCTTCACATGCATGCGTGAGGCATCAACTCCATTGCTGATAAGGAACCGCCGTATCACATCGGCTCGTTCTTCAGACAACTTTTTCGCTGATCCAAAACCTTCTTTTGTTTTTGACAGAGAGAAATAGTTCGTGCTTTCATCATCAAGTGAGATGATCTTACCACTTGCTTTACCATTGGTATGGCCGTGTATCTTGATTTCGTAAGCCGGATTCTCCTTGAGCATTTCAAGCAAGCTGGTAACCTCGTATCTGGATTCAGGACGCATTACTCCTGCATCCTTGAAAAAGTAAACATGATACATCACTGCGACATCTCCTTTCTGAAGACGTGCTAACTCAAATGGCACAGTGACAGCACCATCTTGTCTTGATTCGATTCCTTCTCCTGAGGGATTATTGAAATCAACTTCGCGTTGTACTTTGCGGTAACCGAACACTTCACAAACCAGTGAAACCTTTCCAGACTTACCAGCGGGTTTTGCCACCCGTACGTCCATGTTTCCTTTATACGTTCCAAGCTTCTTCACCTTATCAATATCGATCACATCAACATCTCCTTCGACTGGCTGGCTATCAAGAGCACGCATGATGTTGAAGTAGAATTTCTTTCCCTGAATTTCTTCGTCATCCGAAGACATCTTTTGATCATCGGTGTTTGGAACGACGGGAACAGCAGAGGGAGACGTATCGGTGTCGCTGCCTGCGCCTGGAGCATCTGCCACAAATGGTTGTGACTCCAGAGAAGCCTCGGTGCTGGTACTCACATCATTCATCGTGCGGTTCGTCGCAGGATTAATGTCGATGCCTGCAAACGCCTCCTGTCCGGGTTTAAGCTTTCCAAGACTTCCGCTGTAAACCCATGTGTCTTTGAATTCAGATTCGGCGCGCAAACGTAGCGCTTCCGCTATTGCTGCCTCGCGATCAGAAGTATTCAACACATAGACGTAATACAAATTCCGGTTCTTGTTGAGCTCGTACTTCGCATTAAGGCTCAAATCCTTTTGAGCATGATTTGTAAATCGTGTGGCATTCCGCTGAATTCTGAAAGCACCGATAACTACATAATTGGGATGGTCGTCAGTTAATTGACGAATGGTCCGTGTCTCAACGGCTTGGGTAGGCAGAGTCAGGAGTACAGAAAAAATACCTACCAGTGCAAAAAATCTAAGGCTTCGCATATAACACTGGGCTAAGAAGTAAGTAATTCCAACACGAATATAGTAAAGAATCAACAAAAAACAAGTAAGGCGTTTGATATCAGTCGTTTACAAACCTGAAAGAATCTCAAAGGACTCCTCAATAGACTCGCCACTCTCATCGATAAGCATAAGCTTATGCTTCCCATAAGGAGGATTCAGGGCCAAATGATGTGTTTTGTGCGTCCTCCCAAGAAAATGCCCGTCCATATACCAGTAAACAGTAGAGCTGGCGTTTCGATGTGCCAGTTGAAATACGGCACTACCCGACTCTCCCGTGATGTCTCTCGGAATGAACAGCCTCGCGCCAGGCTTTGGATAGACAAGGTCCATCGATTTTACAGACGCCGCAGCCCAACAGTCCTGACGAAGCGGAGGCGGTGATTTGTAGCTGACATTCTTTGTTCGATAATAATAATCCTGCACCGGAGGAAGCACGAACCAGCCCTTGTGAATCATGGCCGCTGCCGGAACACACAAGGTGTTCACCTGGAACTTTTCGTCCTGAGAAAGATGAAGTAACTTGTGGTAATTGCACGGCGATGTATTCAGACCGCGGGTGCTGATCCACAATGTATCAGCTGCAGGACAATGAGGCCCGTTTCTCGCACCGGAAACTCTACACACAGAAACCTTTTTCATTTCCATTGTGGGCTGAGCAAACCAGCGATTGCCCTTCAACGATGAGAAGATCTCAAACAACGCGGGGCCCGCTACCTTTACACCCGTCAGGCCCGGCCTTCCTTCTCCGTCAGCATTCCCAACCCATACAGCCACAACGTAGTCGGCATTTACACCAACTGCCCAGGCATCCCTGAAGCCAAAACTCGTTCCTGTTTTCCACGCGATCTTTTGCGAACTCTCAAAATGTTGCCACCCCGATTCTTCATCAGGCCTGTTCAGATCAAGCATCGCATTAAAGGTTTGAAACACGGCAGATGCGCTTAGCCATGACGTCGACTCCAGCGACACCGGATCTTCTTCACCTTTGCGCTCATAAGTAAGAGGATGAAAATCAGTCTTGGTGTATCTGTTCCCACCGGGGCGTGTAAAATAGTTCTTTAAAGTACGCCCCATAGATCCATACACTCCTGCGATATCCCACAACGTTCCTTCTGCGCCACCGAGAATCAGAGAGAGCCCGTAATGGTCCGCGGGTTTCGTAAGTGTGGTAAGCCCGACATTCCTTAACAGGGAATGAAATTTTTCATAACGATACTCCCTTAGCAGAAATACCGCCGGAATGTTGAGAGACCGGACCAGCGCTTTATCCGCATTCACTACTCCGTCATATTCGTTGGTGAAGTTCTTCGGAGTAAAGCCATTGATGAATGTCGGCACATCCGGCAGAAAGGTGCGTGGAAGAATTTTTCCTTCATCCAGGGC
>JAEYXN010000062.1 GCA_023431285.1 Bacteroidota bacterium | reverse complement strand
ATAACGCGCCATTCAATTTTTCAGGGTTGGGCAATCGCGTGATGTGTTTTGTTACACTTGCCGCGGATTCAGCATTGTCGGCGATAAACGAAACCATGCAATGCTCCCAGGAGATGCCGTTGATGAGGCGATCGATATCAAAATACTTTTTGCCGAGGTTGAAGATTACTCCATCCGCTTCATTTTGCAGATGTTCAAGTGCGATTTTGTTTGCAGTGTCCTCCGAATCGACAACCACCTCAGGCATGTTGTGCCATGCCCGCGAGTGGAATTCATTGGAGAGCACGAAAGGCGCGCCCGCAATACCTTCCGAATCTTTATCAGTGTATAGCGGGAGGAATGTAATATCCCCACTTTTCCACTGCAGCTTTTCCACTGGATCGGCTCCTGCAATTTCGGAAGAGGCAACTTTGATCCAGTCTTTCAGATCCGGACGCGCAAAAGAAGAAAATAATTTACTTCCCGACTGATTTTCCATAACTCAAAATTAACCTAAAAAACTTAGTAGAATACCGGCCACTACTGCCGAACCAATGACTCCCGCCACATTCGGTGCCATAGCGTGCATCAGAAGGTGGTTGTTAGGATCAGCGCGCAGCCCTTCCATCTGAGAAACGCGGGCGCTGTCCGGCACAGCCGACACACCAGCCGATCCTATCAATGGATTAATCTTATTTTCTTCTGCGAGAAACAGGTTCATCACTTTTGCGAAGATGACACCACCTGCAGTTGAGATAGCGAAAGCACATGCTCCTAAAACAAAGATCAAAATGGATTGCGGAGTAAGGAATACGTCTGCCTGAGTGGATGCTCCAACAGTAACCCCCAATAGTATGGTGATGATATCTATCATTTGAGTCTTTGCTGTGTTCGCGAGCCTGGTAGTGACCCCGGATTCTTTCAGAATATTTCCAAAGAAAAGCATTCCAAGGAGGGGTAGGGAGCTCGGAGAAATACATGTTGTAAGTAACAGACCCACGATCGGAAAAATGACCCGTTCATTCTTTGAAACGGCACGCGGAGGTTTCATACGGATCAGACGCTCCTTCTTCGTAGTGAGGAGGCGCATGATTGGTGGCTGGATCACTGGAACCAGGGCCATGTAAGAGTATGCAGCAATGGCAATCGGGCCGATAAGATTTTTTGTTGTCGTGCCATCAGCAAGGACACTTCCATTGGCAAGTTTAGAGGAAAGGAAGATCGCAGTTGGTCCGTCCGCGCCGCCGATAATTCCAATTGCTCCAGCTTCCTGGCTGGAAAATCCAAGGTAAAGGGCGCCGAGGAACGTAGTGAAAATTCCAAGTTGTGCGGCCGCGCCGAGGAGGACAAGCTTGGGATTAGAAATGATGGTAGAGAAATCGGTCATTGCTCCGATTCCAAGAAAGATCAATGGCGGATAAATTCCTTTCACCACTCCGAAATACAGGTAGTGCATTACACTTCCTTCTTCATATATGCCTATCTGTAGGCCCGCGTTAAGAAGAAACGGTATGTTCCCGATAATTATTCCCGTCCCGATCGGAACAAGAAGCAACGGCTCATAGTCGTACCGGATGGCGAGCCAGATAAACAATAGGCCTACCGTTATCATAACGACGTGCCCGACGGTAGCATTGGCAATACTCGTATAGTTATAGAACGTTGTTAACTTTTCGACAACCCTCGACTGGGGTTTTTCAACCTGCTCCGAAGATGTAACTGTTTTCGCTTCCGCCTGTGGGAGCAAGAGTCTCAGGGTAGCGAGGAGGGCAATAATTCCGATGACAATCAATAGCTTCTTCATTGCAAATACCTTTATTCAATTTCCATCAATGCATCACCCTGTAGAACCGAATCCCCTTCCTTTATGCGAATATTTTTGATCGTGCCCGCCTTCTCCGCCAGGATGTTGTTCTCCATCTTCATCGCTTCCAGGGTGCACAGCACTTCCCCGGCTTTCACAGCACTGTCTTCTTTCACATGTATCCGGCAAATAATCCCCGGAAGAGGAGCCGCCACTTTTCTGAGTCCTGCGGCCGGTGCCATCGACTTGGGTGGCGTTGCAATTGCTGCGGGCCTCACAAGCTTCGGTGTCTTTGGAGTTACTACCTCCTTCTGTAACTCTACTTCGAAAACACTCCCATTTACATCAACCAGTGCCTTGGAATCTTCCAGCGACTTGATCTTCACATGGTAGCTGTTTCCGCTAATCTTAAAATCAAATTTTTTCATATCAGAATCGTTTGTTCAACCCTGCGGCTACACTATATATCTTAGAGCTCCAGGGGGAGTACCTTCGTGAAATCCTGCTGATTGTAAGTATCCTTGATTCTTCATCATGTAGCTCATTGATGTAGAGTTGAATCGCCATACTTATCGCGGCGATCTGCTCTCCAGTGAGCTCCCCGTTTCCGGGTACCGGAACACCTGTATCCACCGTCGGTTTTGGTTTTTCTCTTTGCAGATATCCAATCAGCTTCAGAAGCTTCGGCATGTTATAGAAGACTACCGCCAGAAACGCAAGCGAAAGAAACACGATGGTGTAACCTACCAGAAAAATGATAAGGTGATCCGCATGAATGTTTTCAATCGAAAATGTAAGGTCGCCCAGGATTACTTTCATAACGGTATGTTTGAATGTTTCTTCGCTGGGTTATAATCCTTCTTCGTCGATAAGGTCTGCAAACCTCTGATGATCCTGAACCGTGTATTGCGTGGTTCAATGATGTCGTCGATGAAACCGTACTTTGCAGCCTGATAAGGATTCGCGAATTTCTGTTCGTACTCTTCTTCTTTCTCCTGAATGTATTTCAAACGCTCTTCCTGATCCTTGATCTGGCTCAACGCTTTTGCCTCGAGAACCTCTACAGCACCCTTCGCGCCCATGACAGCAATTTCCGCTGATGGCCATGCGTAGTTAAGATCACCGCGTAATTGTTTGCAGCTCATCACATCGTGCGCGCCACCATAAGATTTTCTAAGCGTGATGGTAATCTTCGGTACAGTTGCTTCTCCGTATGCGAATAGCAACTTCGCCCCATGGATGATTATTCCTCCGTACTCTTGTGTACTGCCAGGAAGAAAACCCGGAACATCGACAAGGGTGACCAATGGAATATTGAACGCGTCACAGAATCGTACGAACCGCGCTGCCTTGCGTGATGCATCTATATCAAGAACACCTGCGAGATAATTAGGCTGGTTTGCCACAATACCTGCTGGCATCCCGTTGAAACGTGCGAAACCAGTGATAATATTCTTCGCGTAGTTTCTCTGAACTTCAAAGAATTCGTTCTCATCAGTGATCGCATGGATTACATCCAGTACATCGTATGGCTTATTCTGGTTCTCTGGAATGATTTCATTGAGAAAATCTTCGGCCCTGTCAATGGGATCATTAGACTCTGCCAGCGGAGGTTCTTCGAGGTTATTGGATGGAAGGTAACTGAGTAGTTTTCTGATCAACGATATACCTTCGTGTTCATCGGACACCATGAAGTGCGCGACGCCGGATTTGGTTGCGTGAACCTGTGCTCCACCAAGATCTTCAACAGTGATTTCTTCACCTGTCACAGATTTCACAACCTTAGGTCCGGTGACAAACATATAGCTCGCTTTCTCCGACATCACCACAAAATCAGTGAGGGCAGGGGAGTACACAGCACCGCCGGCACAGGGTCCGAAGATGGCAGAGATCTGCGGGATGACACCCGATGCCAAGATGTTGCGCTGAAAAATATCTGCATAGCCTGCGAGACTTCGAACACCTTCCTGAATACGCGCACCACCGCTGTCGTTCAAACCGATCACAGGCGCACCCACCTTCAGTGCTTTGTCCATGATCTTGCAGATCTTGTTAGCAAAGGTTTCTGATAACGATCCACCGAACACTGTGAAATCCTGAGCGAATACGAACACCAATCGCCCGTCGATCGTCCCTTGTCCGGTCACAACTCCATCCGACAGATAAATCTCTTTATCCATTCCAAATGATTTTGTTCTGTGCTGGACGAACATATCATACTCTTCAAAGCTGCCTTCGTCGACGAGAACCTCGATGCGCTCGCGGGCAGTGAGTTTTCCTTTCTGATGTTGAGAATCAATTTTCTTCTCGCCACCGCCGAGCCTGGCGAGTGCCCTCTTGTCCAGAAGCTCTTTTATACGTTCATGTGTTTTCATATCCATCCCCAGGCTGAAATTCTTTCGTGTTCACATAATTCCGTCAGGACGCCGTGCGAAGAGGAGGGATGTAGA
>JAEYXN010000311.1 GCA_023431285.1 Bacteroidota bacterium | reverse complement strand
GGGAGCATCGCCTCTTCAAGCTTTGTATTGTTGCTCAGGTCGAGAGTAGCGGGAGATGCTGTTAACCCATAAAGCAGTTCGCGGAGATTGGTAAGGTGCTGGAATTGGATATCAGTGAATTCGCTGCCTCCGTAGAAGGAATAGAAGTGAACAATTTTATCCAGGTCTCCGGTGATTGTAATAGGATACGTACCAGATGCCGCATAAGCATGATTGATTTCGGTGCCGAGAGGGTCATTGATGGTGACAGATTCAACACTACCATCTCCCCAGTTAATCGACAACTCAGTATCGGATCCACCGATGTAGAAGTAGAATGGGTAATCTGTTCCGGCGGTAGCGCGCGCTGTCATTGTAAAAGCAGGAGCCAGAGAAAGCTTCAGAGGCTTGCTGCTGTATTTCGTAGCGAAATCCGAGAGACGGAACTCTGTTACAGAGGCTGCACAGGCTTCCTTCATTACGACCAGTGAATATTTTCCGTTCAGGTCGCCATCAACTGAGATGCGTGTCTTCTTTGCAGGCAGGTCATATACTCCGACGGTATCACCATCGCTCAGTACAAATGCTTTTGCGCGAATCGGCTTACCCGATCCGTCTTCAGAAACCATCACCTGGAATGAGTTTCTTATTTTGAATGAAGCGAGGCCAAAGTCTGCGGGCTTGTGTTTACGAACTTCAAGCGCTTCAGCAATCACACTACGTGGCGACCCAGGCGTGACTGACAGGTCGATTCCGAGGGGAGTCGACACGGCATTCTTCAAAGGAGAATCTTTATAAGGAATGGTGTACAGTACGTCGCCCTGGCCATCAACGAGCATGAATTCTGTAAGGACATATGATCCTGGCGCCAGGTCAAGTCCGGTGGCAGTGTATTCCGCTCCGTCTTTAGTAAAGGGAACGCTTTGCATGGTCATTACCGGATCGCCGCCGGGTGTTTCCATCGACACATAGAGCGAGGTTTCTGCAGGAAGATCGGAAACGGTTTGGTTGTCTGCTGAATTAACTTTGAAGCTTAATCTCAACGGATCCTCCACCGCGGCATCCTCCGCACATCCGAACATGGTTACAGCAAGAATTGCTGTGGCCACGGAGTAAAAAATCTGTTTCATAGAATGGGACAAGTGATGTAATGTTTGTTGTTTGACAGAGGGGAGTTTGGTTCCCCATAATGGGGAGTATAAATCTGGTGCCCAACGGTTGGTGTACTGCTTTGTGTGGAAATGCAGGCTTCGTTGTCTAAAGTTGGGAACTTCAGACGCCAACGGTTGCACAATGCGGGTAGTGGTACCGTTGTAATACGAAATAAATCAGGTGAAACTATTCTCCCGCGCTTTCGTAAGCGCAAGGTCTAGAACTTCAAAAAGCGATAGGATGATAGCTCAGTTTCGGCTTTGAGGCCAAGGTCCAAGAACGACCAGCGGTAAGGCTATTTGTTCTTCGCTAAAACGATCGGCTGATTCTGGCGTGAAATCACCTGCGTAAAAAATTCTCTGACATTCTGATATTCTTCCGTCCCGAACCATATCTTCTTCATGACGAACTGATACGAGATGGCGAGAATGCTACTGCTCTGGGTGATCTTGAATGTGCAAGTCATAGAATTATCCGGCATGGCAAACGTCTGGTTCGGCGGTAATGATTCAACTTTATAGGTATCAGGAATGGTTAAAGTCACCACCAGGTGCCTTTCTTCCGCCATCTGGAAGTCGATGGGGTATTGACGCTTCTCGTCCTTCCAGACGTTCTCCTTAATTGCAAGAAGGATCAATGGATCGAGGTACACCCTTTCAGGAGTTTCCGTCGCCTGGCCAGGGATCGAAACGAAATAGGTCTCCTGGAAAGCCTGATCAAGCTTGTCGTGATTAATCAATTTCGCGCTATCGACGCTCCACGCCCGCGGTGCATATTCTTTGATGTAGTCTTCGTTTCCGAGCTTCATAAATGATCGTCGCTTTAATGCTGCCTCATAACCATGCGATTGAATAGTAACCCGGCCCTTTAGAGAAAGGTCATCCTGAAGCGTAAGGCGCGCATTTGCGTTCACTTTGTCATTGCGGGGCGGAAGGACGTTGATCCATTCAAACGTCTGGCCGATCATCTCGAAGCCCTCGGTATTCACGCATTCCTTCGGCGGCACATCGAAAGGAAGATACTTGTCCGTCGCATCGAGGAAATAGGTCTTATCTCCGACTGTAAGTTTGCTGAGAACATTATTGAAGTGCCAGTAAGATGGAAGCGTTTTCAGCACTCCGCCATGAGACTGCGTACTGATCAAAACAAGAGTTGGTCTTAACCCGGCTTCCTGGAGCATTGTATGAAGAAGGATATTCAGGTCACCCGATGTTCCCGCTTTCTTTTCAAACACTTTAGCAAGGTCAAGGCACGCTGCGTCCTGGATCCCGTTCCATTCGAAATTATTCCTGATATACCCGGTGATCACTTTGATCTTATCCGCGTCGTTGGTCATGCCAGCGGTGAGGTCATCGACAGTTTTTTTGAGAATACGTTTCTGGAATTTCTCATGCATCAGGAAGTGTTGTTGCTGATACTCTTTACTCACCTCCGTCCAGTTTGCCCTGGGAAGAAAAAACTCGATGCGTGCAAAATAGTTACGCTTCGCAGGCATAGACGTTTCCTCTCTGAACGGTGGGACATTCTTGAACACCCAACGCACGAAGGTGCCGCCTTTGTAGTCTTTGTCGAAAATGGCGGGCTCTATCTGCCCGAAGACCATTGAACGTACTGTTCTCATTCCACCGGCCGCGTAGTCACTCCACAAGACTGGTGCCTCGCCTTGTATCTTCCAGTTCGGACCTACGCCGGTGTAGAACGTAGCTGTGAATGAAAGCTCAATAACAGCGCCCTCCCTAAGATTACTCAGACTGAATATCTTTTCGTTCGAACTTTTCTTATCCTTGATGA
>JAEYXN010000209.1 GCA_023431285.1 Bacteroidota bacterium | reverse complement strand
TGCTACCTGTTACTTGCTACCTGCTACCAGCCAAGCTCTTCGTCCTTCAACTTACTACGCTTGGTCTGAACTAGATAATCTTCAACGTCAGATCAAACTCCACTTCCAAACACTCCTGCACCTGAATCAGTCCCATCATCTTTTGAGGAGGCTGCAGTTTAAAGTCGCCAAAGTTGACAGCCTGAACACCGGTGAGATGGATCACATCTTCGCTGGGCTTCTGGGCATAATAGCGTACAGTATATCGTTTGGTAGCACCGGCAAGTGTAATGTCGACTACACCGTCGATAAATGATTTGTCCTTGATCGCATTCTGCTTAAAGGAACGGAAGAATATTTCCAGGTGGGGATAAGCGTCTGACTTCAGTGTGGCAAGAAAGTCTTTTGTGATCTGGTTGTTGCCGCAGCTAAAACCCTTCACGGGGACGCGCATGCGATTGTGGGTAAATTTTACTTCTATTGTCTCAGACTGGCGTATGAACTCAAGGGTATCGTTGTTGTGATATTGTCTGAGATTACATTGGAACTGATTGACATTCGTTGATCCATGAATTGAAAGTCTGCTTTGGGGATCGATGATCCAGCGACCCTGTTCTGTGAAACTACTGCAAACGAAAACGAGGGCTGCGAACATCATCAGTTTCATCATCGTTTTCATATGTCAATGTTTAGGGTTAGAAAAAAATGAAGAGTAGTCCCTGGCTGGCAGGAACTACTCTTGTTATTAATTAGAATCCAATCACTGCTTCGAACACAATTCCGTCGAATTTACCTCCGGCGAAGCGGGTGTTTGCAGGAGATCCAGTCCAGCTTCCACCATATTCCTGTTCAACATATTCAACTTTCGCGAGGATGTTTTTAGTCAGGTACCAACCTGCGGCGACTGCAAACCTTTTGATATCCTGTTCGTCTGCACCATCAATCGCTGCACCTTTCACAGTGTTGTAGCGTCCACCGATATAGTATCTTTCATCAGCACCGAATCTGTAGACAAGCTCGCCGGCAACCTGGGTATATTTACCTTCTTCGCCAGCCTGAAGGTCTGCACTACCGTCGGCGATTTCGTATACACCGTAGGCTTCAAGACCTTTGAATTTCAGGAAGGGGTTGATCTGGAAGGCACTGATTTTAGTGAACCGTGCGTTGAATCTGCCGTCGAAATCTGTACCCTGTGCTACTACGTTGTTAGCGGGATCAGCAGCAACGTTGAAGAGCTTATAGTATCTGGATCCGGCGCGGTCGCCACCATATAACCAGGTTCCGGAAGTAGTTCCTTTGTTGAGGTACCATGAGCCGGTCAGGCGTACTCGCAGATCATCGCTGAGTTGTTTGTCAAAACCAACTTTACCAAAGAAGGAAGGTTTGTTATCGGCATTTGCAGCCTTCACCACGTTCTGGTTTAATTTACCATTGGTAAGTCCAACCACTGCAAGGAATCCTTTGTTCTGAAGCGTTACTTCTCCGAAAGCTTCAGTAGCGAACGCATCCATTATAAAGTTCTCGACGAATGGGTTGTAGAGTGCTTGAGCGTTGTCGCTTCTTCTGAAGTGATTATCTCCGTAGTTGAACTCGTCGAGACCTACGCGGATCGTAGCATATTTCATGACGCCTTCCAGGAAACCAGGTTTGATAAAATCAAGTTTGTCCATCTGGATGTATCCGCCTTTCACCCAGGCCTCGTTGTGGTGCCTGGCAGAAAGGTATGTCCTCAGGTGCATTCTGACTCCGTCATGCAGCTGAACGTCAATGTTCAGGTTAGCTGTAGGGAGGTTGAAATCGCTGCCGAGGTCGACAAGATTTCCTTCAGAATTTGAATGATCTATGGATTGAAACTGAAGTGCGAATCCTCCACCCAGCCTTACTGCAACTCCGTCGTATTCCACTGTGTCTTCCTTCGGAGTTTCGAATACGTTCACTCCGCGTTGATCAGATTCTCTGAAGTATTGTAAGTCTGCTCTTTGAGCCAAAGCGCTTTGCGCTATCAATATGAGCATCAACATGCTCATGATTGTCATTGTGATCTTGCGTATCATATTGCAAATTTAAAAGGTTAGTAGCTTATTTTTATTATTGAATTAGTTTTCCATTTACTATCACGTCGAAGCCTACAGTCACCTGGTCACCTACTTTGATGGTGCCCATCATCGCGGTTGGAGGGTCCATTTTGAACTCAGACATGTTGAAGGTTTTTGTAACGGTGAGTTGAATCTCTCCATTGGGCAACACTTTGTATTTTGCCTGAAGGTCGATTGGCTTGGATGCACCCGCCATGGCCAGAGTTCCTTTTGCATCGATCACACCAGCTGCAGCGTTGATCTTTGCAGAGGTCAGATTGAAAACGATGACCGGATACTTTTCATATTTGAAAGCATCGTAAGTCTTGGAATCCATCACCTTACCTTTGGTGCTCTTGATACCTTCTACAGGAATCTTCACTTCGACGTTCTTCACATCGACGAGAGTCATATTTTGAATCTGGAATTCACCTTTCCATTCAGCCTTGGTAATCTCGGATTCCCAATCATGCAGAGAAGATGATCCTTTCACAGACATGCTGTTTGCTTTTACTTTCAGTACCTGTGCGAAGCTGTTACCAGCGACCAGGAAAATTGCGGCTGCGATTGTGAGGTGTGTTATGTAGCGTTTCATTTTGCCTTCGTTTAAAATCATGATCAAAAGTATATCGTCCCGGCAACGCCATTCCTGACATTCAAAAGGGTTTAATCTGATTTTGAGACAAGAAAAAGCTGCGTTTTATCAGGATTTAGGGGCAAAAGATAGCAAAATGGCCTCTGAAGGCAGTTTCAATCGTGTGAAGAAAATGGGCGATTCGAGATTTTTCTTTCCCCTAAAGCTTTTTTGATCTAACTTCATTTACTTTAGAAATACATCACGCCCGCAGTTCTGAAGGCAACTGCCGGTGTAAAGTGTCCCGCGCCCTTCATAGTTTACCCTAACTGTCCTTGTGTAGAAATACCTGTATGCCGATGTATCGGATGCAGGCAGATCTACTTCCATGAAGTTGAAGTTTTATTCTAACGCATGAGCAGTTGCACCTTCCATATTATCGATATCCATCCTATTCAAGGCGTTGCTCATGTGATCGTTCCACTCCAAAATCTTTTATCACATGAAAGTCTACGACGAAAAACACATCAAGAACATTGTTCTGTTGGGAGCGCCTAAGGCCGGCAAAACTTTGCTGGCCGAAGACATGCTTTTTGAAGCCGGTATCATTCACCGGCGCGGTACCATCGAAGGAAAAAACACAATTTCAGATTACCACGAAATTGAACAGGAACGAGGCAACTCTGTATTTGCAACTCCCCTCCACACAGAGTGGCGCGACTACAAAATCAACATCATAGATACTCCGGGATTTGATGACTTCGTAGGAGAAATGATCTCCTCGGTGCGAGTTGCTGATACCTGCGTCATGGTCATCAACGCGCAGCATGGCGTCGAAGTCGCTTCACGGCTGATCTGGGATTACATCGATCAGTTTCGTAAACCAACAATATTTGCCATCAATCAACTCGATCACCCTAAGTCAGACTTTGATTCCTGTCTCAGCTCACTTCGCGAAAACTATGGATCCGCAGTCACTCAAATGCAATATCCCGTTTCACAGGGGGAAGGATTCTCCGCAATCATCGACCTGCTGAAAATGGTGATGTACCAGTTTCCTGTTGAAGGCGGCAAACCTGAAAAGCTTCCTATTCCGGAAAGTGAAAGGGAACAAGCGAATCGTCTTCACAATGAGCTCGTGGAGAAAGCTGCAGAAAATGATGAACAGCTGATGGAAAAATATTTCGAGAAGGGTACGCTTGATGAAGATGAATTACGCGAAGGATTAAAACTTGGAATGATCCATCATGATGTGTTCCCGGTATTTTGTGTATCGGCTAAGAAAAACATGGGCAGTGGACGTATGATGGGCTTCATTGATAATGTGGCTCCTTCTCCGCTGGAAGCTCAGCCCGAGTTCACTACCGATGGGAAAGAGATCCCGTTCGATGTTGATAAACCCACAGTACTCTTTATGTATAAGTCACATCTCGAACCAAACCTGGGAAAACTTTCCTTCTTTAAAGTGATCTCGGGAGAGGTGACGGCCAATTCAGAGCTTGTAAACAGTCAGACAGGTGTAACAGAGCGCCTTCACCAGTTGTTTATCATGGATGGTAAAAACAGAACTCCTGTGGATAAGCTTGTCGCCGGAGATCTGGGCGCCACATTAAAGCTGAAGGATACATTCACGAATCAGACTTTGCGCTCAAAATCTTATGATGTAACGATAAATCCCATTGAGTACCCTGCACCGAGAATTCGTACTGCTATCGTTGCCATGAGTAAGAATGATGATGAAAAGATTGGCGAGGTGCTGCAGAAGATCCACCAGGAAGATCCAACGCTGGAAGTAGAATACTCAAAAGAGCTTAAGCAGCTCATTATCTCAGGGCAGGGAGAACTTCATCTCGCGGTCTGCAAATGGTATCTTGAGAATGTGTATAAATTACACGTGGAGTTCCAGTCACCGCGCATCCCTTACCGCGAAACTATCAGAAAAGGTGCGGTTGCAAGTTATCGGCATAAGAAACAGTCCGGAGGCGCGGGCCAGTTTGCTGAAGTGCACCTGAAGATCGAACCTTATTCAGAAGGAATGCCGGAACCCGGCGAATATCCTGTTCGTGGTAAGGATGTAATTGATCTTCCATGGGGAGGGAAACTGGTATTCTATAATTGTATTGTGGGCGGTGTGATCGATGCGAGGTTTATACCTTCTATTCTGAAGGGAGTGATGGAGAAAATGGAAGAAGGTCCAATCACTGGGTCGCGCGTAAGGGATGTGCGTGTAATGGTGTTCGACGGAAAGATGCACCCTGTGGATTCAAATGACATTTCGTTCAAGATTGCTGCGATGATGGCATTCCGGGAAGCTTTCATGAAAGCGGAACCGCAGTTACTTGAGCCTATCTATGATCTGGAAGTTTCCGCACCGGCAGATGTGATGGGTGAGATCATGGGCGATCTCCAGGTTCGCCGTTCGATCATCATGGGCATGGATTCCGATGGTGCGCTACAAATGATCAAAGCGAGGACTCCCCTGGCGGAGCTTGACAGATACTCAACTACCTTAAGGTCTCTGTCACAGGGAAGGGCGCGTTTTACGCAACAATTCGCAGATTTCGCGCCGGTTCCATACGATTTACAACAAAAATTATCGAAGCAAACGCAGGAGTTGGAGTTTGCCTGAATCTGATTTCCTGTTAAGCGAAAGGGCCGGCCGATCTAAGCCGGCCCTTTTCTTTTATCTGGAGTATAACGATGCCGGATAATGGCCCCGGCAGGCAGAAACGCACCTATAACCCCTTTTTCGATGTAGGAAAAAGCAGGCAAAAGCTATCGAAAAGTAGCGATGAAGGGGGTTGTCCCCCTGTTCTCCCCCTCCCGTTCCCCTTTTCACGTTTACCTTTAGCAGGGAAAGTACAGGGGGTGGAAAGGCAGTGGACAGGCGTACAACAGGGGGACAACCCTACTCTTGCACTGCTCCCGTACAAGTTCAGCGTAACTGTTATCCGACCCCTGGAATGCATTCAGTCTCGTTCCGGGGAGAGTGAGCCTAATTGTAGCTGGCGCCCTGTTTTGAGGCAGAACAAAATCCTGGGGCTTATTGTTAAAAATAACAGGTTATAACGTTTGAAGCTTGACCGGATAGGGGTTTTTTATAGATTTGTTATGAACCGTCTCTACTAGAGTGAGCAACGCCATCGTCATTATCCCCACGTATAAGGAACGCGAAAACATTCGTGCGATCATCGACACTGTTTTCGGGTTACCAAAAGACTTTCACATACTTATCGTTGATGATAATTCCCCGGATGGAACGGGTGAAATCGTGGAGGAGCTTCAAAGTGTGTATAATACACAACAGGAGACCAAACTTCATTTATTGAGACGTCCTGGCAAGCTCGGCCTGGGAACAGCCTATATTACAGGCTTCAAATACGCTATTGCACGTGGTTACGACTTCATTCTGGAGATGGACGCGGACTTCTCCCACGATCCAAAAGACCTTGTTAATCTTTACTTGTCCTGTTCCGAGTATGGGAGTGACGTATCGATCGGATCAAGGTATGCAACGGGTGTGAATGTGGTGAACTGGCCTATTGGGCGGGTTTTGCTCTCCTATTTCGCGAGCAGTTATGTTCGGCTTATTACCAGTTTACCCATCAGGGATACTACGGCAGGCTTCGTGTGCTACAGAAGAAAGGTGCTGGAGACCATTCCGCTTGATCAGATCAAGTTCGTTGGATATGCTTTCCAGATTGAAATGAAATTTCTTGCCTGGAAATTCGGCTTCAAATTGCAGGAGGTACCGATAATATTCACCGACAGGACAAGAGGGGAATCTAAAATGTCTCCGGGAATATTCAAGGAAGCATTTTTTGGTGTGCTCCAGATGACGATACAAAGCTGGTTTAAGAAGTATATACCAGGTGGTACCTCTTAAACCAGCCTTCCTTTCGCTTTACACTTCCAATCCAACAAAAGAGATCGGACCGACGTGTGACTTCACCAGATCAAGTTCCGGCTCAGCAATTTCCACTTCGTAACCGTCGTCCTTGAGCATGTTCAGAATGTCTTCTGCTGCTTCGCGTTGTTTGTAAATGTGATAATCCTCGCGTGCGAAAACCGGGTAGCGACCTAATTTTTGCTCACGATCAACGAAATTGAAACCACACAGAAACAGTTTGCTTCCTGCATGCTGAATGCGGAACAATGGCATCTGGGGATAAGCCTGCAGCCACTCTACAACTTCCTCGCGGGTTCCCTGGACGATCTCTGTAAGCTTGAAAATCTTCATCACTTCTCCCTGATTAGGCTTGTCAAGAAGACGCAAATCGAAGTTGTGCACGTATGCAGACAGTCCCACGCAGCCACACAAAACCATGAGTGGATTCTGCGCGTCACCATGCAAACGAACATCAAGGTTCTTCGCATTAAAGAACGCCTGTAACCTGCGATTCCGTTTTTGAATCGTTGGTGTCAGGTCTGGCCTGACAGGGTTTTTAAATTTTAATTGCATAACCAAAAAACATTTCGAGATAAGGTGGGCTCCTTACATCGGTAAAAGTAAACCTTTTTAATTGAAGTTTGAACTTATATGAAATTCTAATTTGTTTTTCATGTAAGAATCAGTCAAATCTTATCGCTTTGATCGGACTAATTCTTGAAATCACCATCGTGGGCAGCAACAGCACCAGAGTGACGATGAAAAATGTGAGAAGATTTAATATGATGATAATGTCCCAGTGCCAGCTGATAGGAACAAAGCTCATGTAATAATCGTGAGGATTCAATTTTATGAGCTTGAAACGATGCTGAAGAAAGCATAAGCCGATCCCAAGCGCGTTTCCAATCAGAAGACCTTTCCCAATGAGTAATACGCCATTGTACACAAAAATCTGACGGACCATTTTGTTTCCCGCCCCTACTGCCTTTAGCAAACCGATCATCTGAGTCCGCTCCATTACAAGAAGGAAAACGATTGAAACCATATTCAGACTAATGACAAAAAGTATCACGCCAAGTAAAATATTTACCTGACGACTCAGTAACTGCAGCCATTCAAAAACCTGCATATACTTGTCGCTGACCTTTTCGATATTGAGATCATAATCCATCGACTCGCCTATACGCTCCAGAGACTCATCAATCACAGCGTCATCATAACTAAAACCAAAAAGGTTCGAGAACACTCCTCTGGAAACTACCTGGCCTTCATCATCCAGTTCTTCACTTTCTCTGGATGCATTACTGAGTCGAAGTTGTCCGGATGAAAAATGATCGCGCTTAAGAAATATTTCGAGTCCGCCTGCGATGCTGTCATTCCAGTCATTCAGACGCTGAATCAGACGGATATCGGTAATGATCACCTTTGAATCAAAATACTCTGACAGGTTTGTTTCATAGATACCTGTGACTTTCAGGCGTCGTGAACGCGGCGGGTTTTGAAAGAAATGTACAGTGATAGCGTCGCCAACACCTGCACGAATCTTGTCGGAGATAGTTCTGCTGATCACCACCTGATTAGCATAGCTTGAGTCCGGAATATCAATGAATGATCCTTCCACTATGCTGGCCTGAAAATCATTCACGTTAAAGCTCTTGCCTATTCCTTTTACAACCACACCGAGAACCTCATCTTCTGTTTTTACAAGACCGGGCTTGTGGGCGAACTCCTGCACATGTGAGATGAACGGGTACTTGTCTTTGTTTTTGTAGATATCGATATGAAAATTCATCGGCCGCTCTTCCGGAGAATTGTTCATCGAGAATTTTGTGACAAGAAGATGGCCGCTGAATCCATAGATCTTGTTCTTCACCGTTTCCTGAAATCCTTTCATTACCAGAAAAGAAAGCACTGCGGCAAGGAGCCCGATCGCGATACTGGCGATCGCAATACGATGGATCGTGGCAGAGAATCCGCTTTGTCGCGACTGGATGATTCTTTTGGAAATGAAATACGAAAGGTTCAAGGTAATTGCTAACTTTTCAGCGTTTGTGAATTGCAAATTAGGATAACGCCTCTTTTGTACAAACTTAACTTGATAAATACGGTCAACATGCGTAATACGCTTCTGATAACAGTTCCACTTCTTTTTTTCCTTTGCTGCTCCCGGTGTGCCGCGCAGCCCGCAAAGCCTGCTGGAAGCGTTGCTCCCGCATCATCAGAGCAGACTGCGAAACTCCAGACGGGTGCCGATCAAATCGATGTTCTTAAGGCAATGGTTGGAACCAAGAGGGTGGGACTTGTAGTGAATTATACCGCTTTAGTTGGAAATACTCACCTCGCAGACACACTCAGGAGTGTCGGCATTCAGGTGAAAAAGATTCTCGCGCCCGAGCATGGCTTCCGTGGAACCGCAGCGGCTGGAGAATATGTAAAGGACGGTATCGATTCTAAAACCGGACTTCCTGTAGTGTCCCTTTACGGAAACGATCGAAAACCCAAACCTGAGCACCTCGCTGATATCGACGTCATTGTATATGATATACAGGATGTCGGTGTCCGGTTCTTCACTTATATCGGAACCCTTCACTATGTAATGGAGGCATGCGCGGAGAACAATAAAGAGATCATTGTGCTGGACCGCCCTAATCCAAACGCATCCTACATTGACGGACCAGTCCTTAAAATGGAATTCAAATCGTTTATCGGTATGCACCCTGTCCCGGTGGTTCACGGAATGAGTGTCGGCGAATTTGCGCGAATGATTAACGGAGAAGGGTGGCTTGCCGGAAAAAAGACTGCCAGGCTTGAGGTGGTTCCCATGAAAAACTGGAAACACGCTGATCCCTATTCACTCCCAGTCAAACCTTCGCCCAACCTTCCCAACGATCAGGCTATCCGTCTTTATCCGACGGTGTGTTATTTCGAAGGGACAGTGCTGAGCCTTGGACGGGGAACCGACATGCCTTTCCAGGTGATTGGTCATCCTGACCTGAAAGGACTTCCGTTTCAGTTCACTCCGGTTTCCATTCCCGGAATGGCGATCAAACCACCTCAGGAAAACAAACTGTGTTTTGGTATCGATCTACGGAATGTTGAAGTCCCTAAGAAGATTGAGCTTCATTATCTGCTCGATATGTACCGACGGTTTCCCGATAAGGAGAAATTCTTCATTCCTTTCTTTGAGCGTCTTGCGGGCAACGCAGAGCTACGCCAGCAAATCAAAGATGGGCTGAGCGAAGATGAGATTCGCGCCACATGGCAGAAAGACCTGGAGGCCTATAAGTCCATGCGACAGAAGTACCTCCTCTATCCTTAATCGACTCCATCTCACCTGAACCGGACCCATGACGAAAGCCGAAAAGGTTGCCGATATAATTCGCATACTCGAACATCATTTCCCTGATCCGCCGATTCCTCTGGATCATAAAGACGCTTATACGCTTCTGATCTCCGTTTTGCTTTCGGCGCAATGCACGGACGAACGTGTTAACAAAACAACTCCTCTCCTGTTTGCGCAGGCCGACAATCCGTATGATATGATCAAGATGTCTGTCGAGGAGATCCGGGAGATCATCAAACCTTGCGGCCTTTCACCGATGAAATCAAAGGGCATTCATGGGTTGTCGCAGATACTGGTGGACAAATACAATGGAGAAGTGCCGGCCACATTCGAAGAGCTTGAAGCGCTACCTGCGGTGGGACACAAAACTGCTTCGGTGGTAATGACACAATGGTTTGGCGAGCCCGCCTTTCCCGTAGATACTCATATTCACCGGCTTGCTTACCGGTGGGGCCTCTCCAATGGGAAGAGTGTCGAGCAAACGGAAAAGGACCTCAAGCGGCTGATCCCTTCTGGAAAGTGGAACAAAGCGCACCTGCAGATCATCTATTTCGGCAGGAAATTCTGTCCGGCACGAATGCACAACTGGCGTGAATGCCCTATATGTTCGAAATATATGCGGAAAGGCCTTCGAGATTGAGTAATACGCCGGGATTACTTAATTTGCCTTCACCATTATGAATGACCTCCGCATCGTGTTCATGGGAACACCAGAGTTTGCTGTTCCTTCGTTGGAAATTCTTCTTGAAAACAAGTTCAATGTTGTAGCCGTGGTGACGGCGCCCGACAAACCGCAGGGTCGTGGACAGAAGATCGTTTACTCTCCAGTCAAAGATTGTGCATTGAAACACAATGTGCCGGTACTGCAACCGACGAATCTGAAATCTCCGGAGTTTGTGAATGAGCTGAAGTCATTGAATGCCAACCTTCAGATTGTTGTCGCGTTCCGGATGCTTCCTGAAGTAGTCTGGTCGATGCCGTCTCTGGGGACTTTCAACCTGCACGCCTCGTTATTGCCCCAATATCGTGGTGCGGCGCCTATCAACTGGGCCATCATGAACGGTGAAAAGGAAACCGGGATCACCACCTTCTTTTTGAAACATGAGATTGATACAGGGTCTGTCATCTTCCAGGAGCGGGAAGTCATTTCGCCTACCGATACCGTTGGGACGCTGTATGAGCGACTTATGACGAAAGGTTCTTCGCTGGTGCTTAAGACGGCGAGAGCAATTCAGTCTGGAGAATTCCCTTCCATGCCGCAAGCCGGAGGGGAAGAGCTTAAGCACGCCCCTAAGATTTTTAAGGAGACTTGTGAGATCAACTGGGATACATCCGCCGAGTCGGTTCGGAATTTTATCCGGGGCCTGGATCCGTACCCTGGAGCATGGACCTCGATTGACGGAAGGACCTTCAAGATCTTCGCCGCTGAAATTGTTAAACCAGAAGCCGTATCAAAAGGCGCGAAGGTCGGAGACTATTCCACCGACAATGAAACATATCTTTATTTCAAAACACGCGATGGGCATATAGCGGTAAATGAGCTTCAGCCCGAAGGAAAGAAACGCATGAAGGTGAAGGATTACTTTCGCGGGAACAAACTTTGATTATCCTTTTCCCCGGGGATGAGGACCACACATAATTATGAAAATTTCTCTTGTCGCGGCCGTCGCGCAAAACGGCGTAATAGGAAAGAATAACGACCTCCCATGGCACTTGCCTGATGATATGCGATTCTTTATACAGACCACAAAAGGTCACTGCGTCATTCTTGGTCGAAAGAATTATGAATCGCTTCCCGCGAAGTTCAAACCCCTTCCCGACAGAACAAACATCGTTGTCACGAGGCAGACCAGGTTCGATGCTCCTGGTTGTATTGTTGTTCATAGCATGGACGAGGCTTTGGATGTTGCCCGTGAAAAGGAAGAACAGGAAGTAATGGTGATTGGCGGATCAGACATTTATGCGATTGCGTTGCCATTCGCAGACCGTCTTTATCTTACCGAAATACAGGCCGATGTGGAAGGTGATGTTCGTTTTCCGCAATATGACAAAAAGGACTGGGATGAAATTTCACGCGTGCATCATGAAAAGGATGACCGTCATAAATATGCATTCGACTTTGTAATTTACGAACGAAAGAAAAACTAGCCCTTGGGTTCTCTCAATAACAAAGTGGTTTGGATGACGGGAGCTTCATCCGGAATAGGCGAAGCGCTTGCGTATGCACTTGCTGCGAAAGGCGCGAAGCTCATTCTGTCAGCAAGACGAAAGGAAGAGCTTGAGCGCGTGAAAGGAAATTGTCCTCCTGCAACGCAGCCCGATGTGCGGGTCCTACCCCTTGACCTTTCAAAATCAGAAACACTTCACCTGAGCACTGAAGCCGCTATACAAATCTTCGGGCATGTCGATATCCTGGTTAACAATGGGGGGATCAGTCAGCGTAGCTTCGCGAAAGAAACATTGATAGAGGTAGACCGGCGCATCATGGAAGTAAATTACTTCGGCCCTGTTGCGCTGACCAAATATCTTCTTCCGCATTTTCTTCAGCGCAAAGCGGGTCATTTCGTCACTGTTTCCAGCGTCACCGGAATTTTTGGTACTCCCTATCGCAGTGGCTATGCGGCATCCAAGCATGCGCTGCATGGGTTCTTCGACTCTTTACGTGCTGAACTATACAAGGATACCGGAGAGTCTATTGCTGTCACCATGATCTGTCCAGGATTTATTCATACTCCCATTACGTTGTCGGCAGTAACAGGAGATGGTACACCACTTGGTAAGATGGACGATGCTCAGTTCAAAGGAAAGCCAGCAGACTGGTGTGCAGCCCGAATCGTGAAAGCGATAGAAAAGAGAAGTCTTGAAGTTTATATCGGAGGCAAGGAAGTGCTCGGAGTTCGATTCAAGCGATTGTTTCCTGCCTTGTTTGCCAAATACATACGGAAAGCAGCGGTTAGATAATCTGCGATGATGGTTGAGCGGCCTCGTGAGGATTAATGATCGTGTTCATCGCTGCAGACCATTCCTTTTACTTCGAATTCAATGGTGGCGTGCTCCACGTTTATTTCTTTCAGCCGTTTTTTGATCCGCAGCTTAAGCTTTTCGATTTCCATCAGATCCAACGAATTTTTTAAGACGACATGCGTGGTGAGGATATGATAGTTCCCGTCCATTGTCCAGAGATGCATATCGTGAGCACCGTCGATCTCCTCGAATGATAGAATCATTTGGGTGGCTTGCTCTTCGGAAACATTATGCGGCACTCCCTGAAGGATAATCTGAAAGGCACCTTTCATGTTTCGGTAGATATTGACCATAATAAAACCGGCGATCAGTATCGATAGTATGGGATCAATTATCGGTGCATCGAAGAAACGCATCACGATGGCACCGATCAGTACGGCTACCCATCCAAGGATATCCTCGATAAAATGAAGAGAGATCACTTTCTCGCTGACCGATCTTCCCTTTTGCAGGCGTAGCATAGCTATTCCGTTGACAGAGATTCCCAGCACTGCGAGATAGATCATACCTGTTGTCTCGGGCTGAGTAGGCGCAAAGATTCGCTCAGAAGCTTCTTTCAGGATGAATACAGAACCAACAGACAATACCACGGCATTGATTATCGCTCCGACCAGCGAGAAACGTTTATAGCCATAGGTATAGGTTTGATTCCGTTTCTGTTGTGCCTTCCGCTCGAAGAACCATGCGCTGCCAAGAGCAAGACTATCGCCGAAATCGTGCAATGCATCGGACATGATAGCCACTGAGTTGGTGAAATATCCGCCAATAAGTTCTACCAAAGCGAAGAAGCTATTCAGCCAGAATGCCAGGGCAAGGTTTTTCCCTGTCTGGTGGTGTCCATGATGATGGTGGTGGTGATCGCCGCTATGGTGATGATGGGAACTCATTACCCCGGAAAAATAATGTATACAGAAAAGGTAACCATCGTTCTGGTATTATTTAATGTATTTAACTGAAAGAAACGTTCAGGGTTGAAGATCAAGATCGGTATTAATTGCGTATTTTTATATCGATTAAAATCCCGGGTCAACCCTCGGCCCAACCCCACCAGAAAATATCTGGTGAACATGATTCCGACAAACCTTAAAGGGTATCTGAGAGCATTGGCTTTTTGTATCCCTTCGTTGCTCAGCAACCTTCCGGCGGTCGCACAAACGCGATCATTCGTCGGGGAGGGTGTTGTTGATGCGCGTACCTTCGATTTTTCCAGCAGCAAGATGGCGCTGAATGGTGACTGGGATTTCTATCCACAGAAGTTCCTTACCCAGGATGATCTCGCCAACCATCACCCTGTGGCGCTGATGGTACCCTCCCTCTGGAATGCGGAGTCGGGGGTGACAAACGTAGGATTCGGAACGTACGCGCTGATGATCATACTGCCTCCGGGGGAACGTAACTGGGCCCTGGAGATCCCGCAATTGTACAATAGTTATGACTTATATGCTGATGGCGTTCTCATAGGAAAGAATGGTCAGCCATCGTCGGCAAAAGAAACTTCGCAACCTGAATGGAGACCTCAGGTTGTTCCGTTAAAGGCCAACGGCGACACTACCCGAATTATTCTGCATGTCTCAAATTTCCACCACTTTAAAGGTGGGATCCGCGAGCCGATCTTCTTCGGACCACAGAAAAGCCTGGAAAGTAAATTTAATACTGCGATAGCTGTTGTACTTATTGAAGTTGGTGTCCTCGTCATCATTGCGGGGTTCTTCCTGTTTATTTATTTACGAGGGTCACGACCGCGTATCGCGATATATTTCTCGATTCTTTGTCTAAGCTGGGCATTGCGTGAACTGTTTTCTGACCTGTATCCTGTGAGCACTCTGTTTCCCGGTATAAACTGGTTCTTTATGGTTCGAATGGAGTATGCGATGCTTTTTTCGATGACGATATCCGGCGTGCTGTTTATCAATCAACTTTTCCGTGATCTCACAAGCGAGATCTTTAAATATCTGATCGTCTTTATCAGTGTGGTGTATCTTTTCTTTATCATCCTTGTGCCCGTAATTGTCTTCACAAGGTGGCTGCCTCTTTATATGCTGACGGCACTGGCTGTGCTGGTTTACGCGGCGGTGAGCGTGGTGAGGGCAATGATCCTGGAGAAGACGGGCGCGTGGTTTCTGATTGGCGGATTGATCCTCTCTATAGTTGCTTTGGGGTATGACATGATCGCATACAGGGCAGCGCTGCCGAATCACATTATCATCGGCAGCATCTGCTATACACTTATCTTTCTGAGTTTCTCAATCGGACTACTCCAGCATCTGGGAGTCATCCGTTCTAATGGCGGCGGGAATACTCTTCGATATCAGGATCTTTACCGTTGAGCGGATCACACGTTGTCTTGCTGCCAGGGTGAGAACTCGTAGTTGTCCTTGAGGAAATTAGGAAAGATCTGAAGGTGTTTCTTCTTAACTTCGTCGAATATCAGCTGCTTGAGGCCGTTGACATTTTCTCCCGAGACTGCCGACACGAAAATGATATTCTCAAATCCGCTTTCGCGGTAGTACCCTTTCATATCTTCCAGCTGGGCTTCAGGATTTTTTTCCTTGTACAGGTCGATTTTGTTGAGGACGAGTACTGTGGGGATATTCGCTGCGCCGATCTCTTTGAGCGTATCGGACACCACCTGAATCTGGTTGTCGTGAAACGGATGGGAAACATCCACTATGTGAAGGAGCACATCTGCTTCACGCACCTCATCAAGTGTCGACTTAAACGACTCGATAAGATGGTGCGGCAACTTGCGGATAAATCCAACTGTGTCCGACAGCAGAAAGGGGATATTTCCATAGGTCACCTTTCTCACTGTGGCATCGACTGTAGCGAAGAGTTTATTTTCCGCGAGCACACCTGACCCTGAAAGCAGGTTCATGAGTGTAGACTTTCCGACGTTTGTATATCCCACCAGGGCTACACGCACGATGTTGGACCGCGACTTTCGTTGGGTCAGTCGTTGCTTTTCGATTTTTTCAAGTTCCTTTTTCAGGATTGAAATCTGGAATTTGATATTCCGGCGGTCAGTCTCAATCTCCTGTTCACCGGCGCCACCACGCGTTCCTGTGCCCCCCCGTTGTCTCTCGAGGTGAGTCCACATTCGGGTAAGGCGTGGGAGGAGATACTGGTTTCTGGCCAGCTCAACCTGTGTCCTCGCCTGCGCGGTCTTTGCCCGGGAGAGAAAGATGTCGAGGATGAGAAGACTTCGGTCGTAAATGCGGACCTTGAGGCCTTCCTGGTCTTTGGGATTGAATTCGCGCTCGAGGTTTCTCATTTGAGAAGCCGATAAATCGTCATCAAATATGACATTCCTGATTTGCTGCGTGCGAATAAACACTTTCAGCTCTTCGAGCTTTCCTTTGCCGACAAATGTACGGGGGTCCGGATGCTGCAGGTTCTGGACGAATTGCTTTACCGTTGTAATCCCCGCAGTCTCCGCCAGAAAGGCAAGCTCCGCGAGATGTTCCTGCGTAACTTCCTCCCCTCGTGGATTTCCGAGCGCTACGAGAATCGCTGTATCTTTTTGTCCTTCCATCATAAAATAGTACGTCAAACTTAGTTTGTTAAAAGGAAAAGGGCTTTAAAATCAACCTTACTTTTTATATCTTTATTGCTGTTAGACCTAGACTTTTACGTATTAACTGAAAATTCGGCGCCTAGTCGAAATCAGAAGAATTCGGGAAAGTTCTCATAACCAGAGCCCAATGAGAATTGCCATCGTCCTGAACACTTCCTGGAATATCTATAATTTCAGGATGAATTTTGTCAAAGCACTTCTGGCCAGTGGCCACGAAGTACATACCATCGCCCCGGTAGATGATTATACTTCCCGTCTTGCTGAAGAAGGTTGCACGCATCATGCTGTCCGGATGGATAGTCGTGGAGCTAATCCGATTAAGGATTCTGCGCTTATTTTTGAGTTATACTCGATCTACAGAAGGATCAAGCCGGATGTTATCTTACATTATACGATCAAGCCGAATGTTTACGGTACCCTGGCGGCTTCACTGTTGAAGATACCGGTGATCAATAACGTATGTGGGCTCGGTACGGTTTTTCTAAAGGACAATTTTATTTCAGCAGTCGCGATATTTTTATACAAGTTCAGCTTCCGGTTCGCGCACAAGGTATTTTTTCAGAATTCAGACGACCTTCAGCTGTTTCTTGACAAGAAGCTTGTTCGCCCCGAGGCCGCGGACCTTGTCCCCGGATCAGGGATTGACCTCAGCCGCTTCCAGCCGATGAGGTTTAAACGCAACGAGAAGTTCACTTTCCTGATGATCTCACGCCTCATTTCTGACAAGGGAGTATTCGAATACATCAGTGCCATCGAGAAGCTACGAAGCAACGGTGTCGACGCACGCTTTCAGGTACTTGGCGCTATGGATCCTAAACACAAGCGCGGGATCAGTACCGACATAATCGAAAAGTGGATCAATGATGGCGTCATTGAATATCTCGGTACAACTGATGATGTACGTGAACATATTCAGAACGCTGACTGTGTTGTTCTTCCCTCCTATCGCGAGGGAACACCAAGAACTTTACTGGAAGCTGCCAGCTCGTGCAAGCCTATTATCGCTACCGACGTCCCTGGTTGCAACCATGTGGTCGTTCATAACTACAACGGACTTCTCTGCAAATTGAAAGATGCCGGAGACCTGGCTGACAAAATGGATGAAATGAGCAAGCTCGATGAGTCTAAACTCAAGGTCTTTGGTGAGAACGGCCGCGCCAAAATAGAAGCAGAGTATGATGAATCTCTTGTCATAAACAAGTATCTTGCAGCGCTTTCAGCGGTTCGCAAAGCGTCGTAATTCTGGTTCTTAATGCAGATCATTCATACTCCTTTCGAAGGATTATTTCAGCTTGTTCCTACTTTGTTTGAAGATGAACGCGGATGGTTTTATGAGTCGTTCAAAGACTCTACGTTCCGTTCGCTGGGAATAAACTATGACTTCGTTCAGGAGAATCAGTCATTCTCGCACAAAGGTGTTATTCGCGGCCTGCATTTGCAGCATGAGCCACATGCACAGGCAAAGCTTGCTTCATGCATCGCCGGCAAGGTGCTTGATGTGGTGGTGGATCTTCGTCCCGACTCCAAGACTTTTTGCCAGGTATACTCGTGCGTTCTTGATGACCAACGCCGGAACATGCTGATGGTACCCGAAGGATTTGCTCATGGATTCGCGGCGCTGGAAGATTCGATCTTTTTTTACAAGTGCTCCGCTTTTTATAACAAACCCGCGGAGGGCGGTATCCTTTTCAATGATCCTGAATTGAATATTGAATGGCCCATTTCAGACCCCATCGTTTCTGAAAAGGACCGTCAATTGCCTACCCTCGCAGAATTCCTGAGAAAAATCCGTAATTTCACGTGATTAAACCCTTACTCTACGTTGAGCAGATCAATTTTTTTAACTTCTCTTCTCAGCCTGGTTGTCCTTCTCCTGCTATCGTCGTGTGGATC
>JAEYXN010000152.1 GCA_023431285.1 Bacteroidota bacterium | reverse complement strand
GACGTAAGTATACTCTGCGCAAGGCCCCCGATGCAATCAATGTGAAAACGCTTCATCTCCTCGACGGGCATATCTTTCGACCAAAGATCGATGCGAAGGGTATTCTTTGATTTGTGATCCCACAATGAAACACTGATCGACTTTGTCTCCGTCAGGCCCGCGTCAGGCTTATCGGTGGCATCCCACAAAATACGGTTCGGCACATTCTGGTCGTCCAGCTCAACTTCAAAATTAATGGTCGATTTTTTCATGCTGCAAATGTAATGGATTTGTCTAAAGTCGCGCTGTGGTGACGAAGGATGCGCGTCAATGTTTTCTCTTCAAATACAGGTCACGGAAGAATTCGAGTGATGATGGATTTCTTAATGATCCTGCATTGATCACCTTAGCAGGATCGCGTCCCTGCAACAGCTTTTTTACCGGCATCTCCGTTTTCTTCCCGCTTATCGTGTACGGAAGGTCTGCCGTTTCAATAATCTCATCCGGTACATGCCTCGGACTATAAGCTTTACGAATCGTGGTGGCAATCCTGCCGCGCAGCTCTTCTGTGAGCGCGATGCCGTCCTTCATCACCACGAACAATGGCATCCAGAACGCTCCGGCGGGAAGCTCGAGACACACGATAAGACTATCTTTTACTTCGGGAACCTGATCCACTGCCCGGTAGATCTCACTCGTTCCAATGCGGATTCCTCCGCGATTCAACGTAGCATCAGATCGACCATAGATAATGACACCTTCATTTTTCGTGATTCGGATCCAGTCTCCATGACGCCATTTCCCCGGGAACATTTCAAAGTAACTTTCATTGTAGCGACTGAAATCATCATCATTCCAAAAGAATACCGGCATTGATGGCATGGGCTGAGTGATCACCATTTCACCTTCCTCGTCATGCGAAATGTTTCCATCCTCATCATAGGCGTAAAGGCTGCATCCCAAAGCGCGGCATTGAATCTCTCCTTCGTGCACTGGCCACAGAGGATTGCCACCAACGAAGGCGCTACACACATCCGTTCCTCCGCTCATCGATGCAAGCCAGAGATCTTTTTTGATTGAATCATATACCCATTGGAAACCTTCATGGGGAAGCGTGCTTCCCGTTGACCCGATGGAACGAAGTGAAGAGAGATCAAGCTTAGACGGAACAATCCCTTCTTTCATATTCGCCAGAATGAAACCTGCGCTCGTACCAAAATGGTTGATTCGCGCCCGCTCAATGAATTTCCATAAGACATTCAAATCCGGATATGCTGGACTTCCATCGTAAATAACCATCGAGCTACCCGTCAGCAGACTTCCGTGAATATAGTTCCACATCATCCATCCTGTTGTCGTGTACCAGAAGCACCGCTCTCCGGGCCTGAAGTCATTGTGGAAACTACAATACTTCAGCGTCTCAAGCAGTATCCCACCCGTTGAGTGTGTGATTGCCTTGGGTATTCCGGTCGTTCCTGAAGAGTATAATACCCATATGGGATGAGAGAACGGAACACGTGTAAAGGCCAGTGTTTCGTTTTCGCGTGAAACACAATCACTCCAGGACAGAAATACTTTTGCTTTTGGAAAATCGGATGTTGAAGAACTTCCTATTACGATAAGCACTTCGATTGAAGGGATGGCTTCAATGATTTCATTGATCGCGTCGATGCGCGAAAATTCCTTGTTGCCGTAGCGATATCGATCAGCGACAATCATTATTTTGGGTTCGATCTGCTTAAAACGATCAATCACAGCTGCTGTGCCAAAATCGGGAGAGCACGATGACCAGATAGCACCCAGAGAATTTGCGGCAAGGAAAGCGATCGTTGCTTCCGGAATGCAGGGGAGATAAGCTGCTACCCTCGATGAATCGGAAACACCATGCTCCGCAAGTACGCTACGGAGAGAAGCTGTTTCATTTTTCAACGCGTCCCATGATGTAGACTGCAGATCAGAATTTTCTGATTGAAAGATTATAGCCGGAGTGTCTGCTTTGCCATTTCGAAAGACATGTTCAGCGTAGCTGAGTCTTGTGCCTTCAAACCATCGTGTTCGTGGCATGGGATCATCAGAGTGTACGCTTGTAAATGTTCCGTCGTGAAGAATAGAGAAGTAATCCCATATCGACTTCCAGAAGGCGTCAATGTTTGTAGTAGACCATTTCCAGAGAGTCGTGTAATCTTCAAAATGAAGTTGGTGTCTTTCCTGCAACCACCTCATATAACGTGAAAGGTTGCTGCTGTCGCGAAAGCTTTCGGAAGGTTGCCAGAGGACTTTGCCGTTCACGTTTAGAGGAATTTAATAATCAACCAATACCCAGACGATCCAGATAACCGATCGCCGCAGCTTTGTCTTCAAAAAGTTGTGCCTTCAGTTCTTCGAGATCGTGAAACTCAATGTCGTGTCGCAGCCTTTTGTAAAACCTGATTGTCAATGACTGGCCATAAATATCTTCATTGAATCCAAAGATATTCACCTCGATGTTTCGCTTTGATCCCTGGATGGTGGGTCTGTTTCCGATATAAAGCATCCCATTGTACAGACGCTGTTCATGCGACACGGTTACTGCATAAATACCATCTGAGGGAATGAGTTTGAATTTTGTGTCCACGTCGATATTCGCTGTGGGGAAACCGAGAATTCTTCCCAGTTTGTCCCCAGCAACCACTCTTCCCGTGAGACTATATGGACGGCCGAGGAGATGAGTCGCGGTCTCAATGTCGCCTTCCTCCAACGCTTTTCTGATAGCAGTAGAACTCACCCCGAGCCGATCTACTTCCTGGCGTGGGATCTCTTCAACCTCAAAGCCATACTCCGGTCCATTTGCTTTCAGCTGTTCAAAACTTCCCTCGCGATTCTTACCGAAGTGATGGTCATAGCCGATGACAAGTTTCTTTGTTCCGATTGTATGCACCAGAATCTGTGTGATAAATTCCTGCCCTGAAAGCTGGGAAAATTCTTTAGTGAACGGGATACGGATGAGATGCTGGATCCCTTCTTCCTTGAGGAGTTCGGCCTTCTCTTCGAAAGTATTGAGCAGCTTTAGCGATGTATCTTCAGGATGGAGTACGAGTCGTGGATGGGGCCAGAAGGTAATCACGACAGTTTCGCCATTGCATCCTATAGCACATTCCTTCACGCGCGCGAGAATCTTACGGTGGCCTACATGCACGCCGTCGAATGTACCGCTGGTCACCACCGCGGTATCGAGTCTTGTGAAATCTTCTAGTCCGTGATAGATCTTCATCTGCTGCAGTGTTTAAGACCCGCCTAAATATACTATGATTCTATTTCATCAATAGTAAGGGCGTCTTTCAGGTGAAAATCTCCGATGCGGGTGCGGCAGAGCACAGTCATGTGAGCACCCACGCCCAGGTTGTTTCCGAAGTCGCGCACAAGGCTTCTGATGTATGTCCCTTTAGAACAGGAGATTCTGAAATCTACTTCCGGTAGCGCAATGCGTGTAAGTTCGAACTCCCGCACGTGTACCTGTCGCGGTTGAAGTTCTACCTCATGGCCTTTGCGGGCAAAAGCATAAGCTCTCTTACCGCCCACGCGGATCGCCGAGTGGATAGGAGGGAGCTGCTCGATCGTTCCAAGAAAGGGTTGTGTGGCCTGGGTGATCTGCTCTGTCGTCAGGTGACGGATGTCAACAGCAGGGGAGACCTCGGTTTCCAGGTCGTGTGAAGGCGTAGTTTGTCCCAATACCAACGTGCCGGTATATTCCTTCTCCATGCCCATGTATTCTTCGATGCGTTTCGTCATCTTTCCGGTACAGATAATAAGCAGTCCGGTCGCCAAAGGATCAAGAGTTCCAGCGTGTCCGACCTTTTTGATCTTCAGCTTATATCTCAGTTTGTTGACGACATCAAAGGATGTCCACTCGTATGGCTTATTGACCAGCAGGATTCGACCTTCAGGTTGTTTGTCGTCCATCACACAATAGCGAGGTCGACCCCGAGGAAGTACAAGATAAGAATGATGGCTCCAAGTGCGATCCGGTAGTATCCGAAGATCCTGAAGCCGTGACGGGTGAGGAATGAAATGAAAGATTTGATGGCGATGATAGCCACGACAAATGCCACAATGTTTCCAACAATAAGAAGCATCACTTCATTGCTTCCAAAAGTTTCTCCATCCTTATAGAACGAGAATATCTTGTACGCTGTTGCTCCGAACATTGTCGGTACCGCTAGGAAAAATGAAAACTCCGCTGCTGCGCGTTTGTTCAATCCTTGTGTAAGGCCACCGATGATGGTTGCTGCAGACCGTGATACCCCCGGTACCATGGCGATCGTTTGAAACATCCCGATCTTAAAAGCGCCCCAAAGAGTGAGCTCCTTTTGTTCCCGGGATTCATTCTCCTGAAACAACTTGTCTACAAAAAGAAAGAATATTCCTCCTGCGATGAGTGAATAAGCGACCACGTCGACTTTCTCGAGCAGTGCATCAATCGTGTCATTGAGAAGAAAACCAATCACCATTGCAGGGATGAAAGCCACAAACAGTTTGACGTAGAACATTACGGTCTCATTCAATGACTTGTCTGTCGGAATAAATCTTTTCCAGTACAAAACAATAACAGAAAGGATCGCTCCCAACTGTATGGCTACTGTAAACATCTTCGTAAAAGGATCTGAAGCGATTCCCATTAATGAAGAGCCTATGATCATATGGCCCGTAGACGACACGGGCAGAAATTCGGTCAGTCCTTCAATAATAGCTAGGATAATTGCTTCGATATACGACATAAATTCAGCTTACAGAATGAAGGTGTGTTATTCGCGGGGCTTATGCAGTATTGCGAATATTTCGATCATGAAACCAGCGACAACCACAATTGGCCCGACTGTGAGACCCAGAATTCCGAAACCATGCTTCTCTGAATCCAAGGACATGATCACAAAGCCGACGAAGATAGTGGCGATGCCAATGATCATCCATTGATAGTTCTTTTTTCCAAAAGGAAGCTTGTTTTCCATAGTATGAGGTTAATAGAGATCGTCCAGCGACATGCGAAGATATCTGTTAATAGCGAAAAATGTGCTGACGCAGGATACGACCATTCCTGTTGCGACCAGGATCACCAGAAGCGTCATAAAATCCTTTGGGTTATGCAGGACGACGA
>JAEYXN010000065.1 GCA_023431285.1 Bacteroidota bacterium | reverse complement strand
GTTACCTGGACTTCGACAGGACAAGAAACATCACACCCGACGAAGTCTATAAGATCAGTAGCCAGGGCGTTGATCAGATCGACGCGCTTGTACAACTTGCGCACAAGTATGGATTTCATGTCAGCCTCAATCTTCACCGCGCGCCGGGCTATTGCGTCAACGCTGGTTTCCACGAACCCTATAATCTCTGGAAAGACGCTGAAGCACAAGACGCCTTCTACTTCCATTGGAACATGTGGGCAAAAAGATATAAGAATATCTCATCGCGCCTCATCAGCTTTGATCTGCTCAACGAACCGAGTATGCGCGAGGATATGAATGATCAGCATTCCAATCGCTCCGCTGTTCCCGGCGACCTCTATAGAAAGTTGGCCAAAGGAGCATTAGAAGCCATCCGGAAAGAAAATCCAAAACACATTATTATCGCCGACGGAAACAATGTGGGCAATGACGTAATCACTGAAATAACAGATCTTGATATCGGGCAGAGTTGTCGTGGATATTTCCCTGGCATCATCTCTCACTATAAGGCACCGTGGGCGATGAAGGATACAGAAAATCTTCCTGCACTAAAATGGCCTGGCCAGGTTGGAGACCAATACCTCAGCAAGGAGATGCTCGGGAAGTTTTATAAACCGTGGGGAGATCTCGTGAAGAAAGGAGTAGGTGTGCACTGCGGAGAATGCGGGTGCTGGCGATTGACACCACACGATGTGTTCCTTGCCTGGTTCGGAGATGTGCTGGAAGAGCTGCGTAAATACAAAATAGGTTTCAGTCTCTGGGAGTTCAATGGCGACTTCGGTATTCTGAACAGCAACCGCCCCGACGTTCAATACGAAGACTGGTATGGACATAAGCTGGATAGAAAACTATTGACTCTGCTGACGAAGAATTAAGTGAGTAAGGACGGCAGGGATATTTCCAGCAACTTTATTAATGGCATCTTTCGGAATGATTGATCAGAAAACACCACTGCGCAACTGGGCAGGTAATCTTGAGTATAGCACAGGGAATGTATTCTATCCGGAAACAGTTTCAGCCATTCAGGATCTTCTTAGAAAGCTGCCAAATGCAAAAGCCCTTGGCTCGCGCCATTGCTTCAACAACATTGCAGATAGCAAACACAGCCTGATCTCGATGGCCCGCCTGAATCGGCTCGTTTCGATTAACAAAGAAAACAATACTGTCACGCTCGAGGGCGGTATGAACTATGGTACGCTGTGTCCCTTGCTGGAGTCTGATGGTTATGCTTTGCACAATCTCGCATCGTTACCTCATATCTCTGTCGCTGGTGCATGTGCTACCGCAACCCATGGATCAGGCATGACGAATGGTAACCTCGCAACCATCGTGAAGCGCATGGAGATTGTCCGACCTGATGGGGAGATCGTTACTATTGACAGCGAAAGCGACCGCGATCTGTTCAATGCACAAGTGGTCGGGCTTGGTGCGATAGGAGTGATCTCAAAAATCACACTTGCTCTCCAACCGTCTTACTGGATGAAACAGTATGTGTTTGAAGAAATGCCGTTATCCCTTGCGTTGCAGAACTTCGATAAGATCATGCGTTCTGGATATAGTGTAAGTCTTTTCACCGACTGGACTAACGAAAGCATCAATGAAGTTTGGATCAAGATGCTTGAGCACGACAATGATCCGGGAGCCGTATTTTACGAAGGCCGCGCTGCCACAAAGAATGTTCATCCCATCATCGACCTGGACGCGGAGAACTGCACAGACCAGATGGGAACACCAGGATTATGGTATGAAATACTTCCGCACTTCAAGATGGGCTTTACTCCCAGTAGCGGAACGGAACTGCAATCGGAATACTTTGTTCCTGTGAGACACGCCGGGGAGGCCATCTCCGCTGTGCAACGCATGGGTAATGAAATATCTCCACATCTGCTCATCTCCGAGATCCGTGCCATCGCCGCTGATAACCTATGGATGAGTCCTTGCTATAGACAGGATTCGGTTGCCATTCACTTCACATGGAAGCAGGAGCCCGCGGCCGTTATGAGTCTCTTACCAAAAATAGAGCGGGAACTGTCCGGCTATCAGGTGCGCCCTCACTGGGGAAAGCTCTTCACCATCCCGAAAGAAACACTGGCGGAACGTTATGAGAAACTCGACGAATTCAGAATGCTCGTATCGCAGGTCGACCCCACAAAGAAACTTGTAAATAAGTTTCTTGCCTCGCATGTGCTGGCATAAACTCAGTTTGATAGTTCTTTATTCAGAGGTTGTTTCCCTGAAAATACCCTTCGCCTCCAGTAAGTCATCAAGGTATTGCTCGTCTTCAGAATCCTGAACGAGATCTGCAGGCTTTTGTCCCTTTGCAAATGCGATTGCACCAATCCTTCCCTGACCATTGAAAAGCACATCAGGAAGTTCTTTTGCGATCGGATCTTTGTATGCCTCACTTGCTGGAATGATTCTCCAACCCTTTTGCTTTATCAGCTTAATGAGATCATCCAGATAAAGGGCGGTCATATCATTCTCGTGCAGGAGAAGCACATGTTTCGGAGATCTTCCAAGCGTCTTCTTTGCAATGTCATCGTAAAACTGAATGCTGTTCCAGACATGTTCGAGATACACTTCTCTTAGTCCGTCAAAATCTATTGCAGCTTTTCGTTGGATGGCGCGACGAAGAGCACCGTTGAGATACCAGTCGTAGTTGTCAACCGTTACATATCCATTGGTGAGGTTCATTGACGCAAGGCCCGCGCGGATGGAATCCCTCGTCGACTTTGTTCGTCCTTCTTGCAGGAAGGGGTAACGATAAAGTTTGGTGTAGCGGAAATCAGAAGCGAGGATGGAATCTGCCATGGCAATATCACGAATGTAATTCGCGGTGCCGAGGTCGTGGATGTGGCTGTGGGTGTGTGAGTGATTGGCGAGGATGTGTCCCGCATCGCTGTATGCGCGAAGACGCCCTACGTTATCAGCATTGATAAATCCTGTGACCACGAAGAACGCGGCCTCGTTCACTCCATGTTCCTTCAACGTGTTGATGATTTTTTCAGTGCGGTCATTACCATGAAAGACAGGGCCATTTCCAAATGGAGCATCATCAAAGGTAAGTGCAATTTGTTGAGCATTGGTCTGAATGAATACAACGCAAAGGATCAGCGAGATGAGAATTTGCTTCATGCAGCAAAGATAGCCGAATTCTGAAAACTGTTGGACGCCTCCTGCTACGCTATCCGGACCTCCAAAGAAATACATTTCCAAACCACATGATTGTTTTGTACTTTCCTAAAAAAACGAAAAAGATGACTTTCCAATCCTTGCCCAGAACCATTCTTCTTCATGCCGTTCTATTAATAATGATCATGAATACAATTCCTGCTATGGCTCAGACTCCTGAAAAGGAAGTCGAAAAAGCCGTGGAGCGTCTCCGCGCTGCCATGGTATCTGCAGATGAGAAGACCCTCAATGCTATCGTATCATCCGATTTGTCGTACGGACACTCCAGCGGAAAAATAGAAGACAAAGCAGCATTCATCCAATCATTGACGAGTGGCGAATCAAACTTCCTCGAAATAGAATTAAAAGAACAGACAGTGAAAGTCACCGGAGATGTCGCGCTCGTGCGTCACCACCTTGTCGCGAGCATCCAGGATAAAGGAAAGGATCCTGCGTCGATAAAGATCGGTGTTCTCCTCGTTTGGGTTAAACAGAAAGGAAACTGGTTACTCGTCGGAAGGCAGGCATTCAAGTTACCTTAATCACTTAACGAATGAGATTCTCCGGCTCTTGACGCTTCCACCTTGCGTCACTGAAACGATGTACACTCCTGCATCCAGCTGAAGGTTTTCAAGCGTGAAGTTCGTCCGGCCCGTTTCCTCAAA
Source organism: Bacteroidota bacterium (assembly GCA_023431285.1). GTDB lineage: Bacteria > Bacteroidota > Bacteroidia > Cytophagales > Cyclobacteriaceae > Ohtaekwangia. Next base: position 10,466 of record JAEYXN010000065.1, on the reverse strand, counting down.
GAAAAACTCGGCCATCGTCTGACCGATCGTATTGTGAATAGCAATACGAACGGGATCACCAGACCCATTTCTGATGATGATGTTGGCCATGCCGTTCACAACAGGATTGGGATACAGTGCAACGTCAAAGTTGTGTTCAATACTTCCCGAGCTGCGAAGTACTTCTCGTTCGATCCTTCTCCATTCGTTTTGCGTATCCGGACCGTTGTATTCCACGATCAGGCTGTCAATGTCCATATGATCAAAGAACTGGACGGTAATCCTTGTTGGTCCTGCGGCCATATTACGCGGACTGCCGGTAATGGATACGAGGTCATGTAATCCGTCGTTATCAACAGCCAGAGTGTCATTCAGTCTCAGCCTGCTTCCGTCGTTGGACGTGAGGCGAAACTCGTACACTCCCGGTGACTGAATAAGCAGAAACCCATCGAAGCAGAAGTTGAAAAAATCTTCCTGCCTTTTAGGAGACAAATCAAAATCAGCCACCCGCCCCTCGTACTCCCAGGTGGACCAATCGATTCCCTTAAGGTTTGTCCACGCGCCGGTGGTGTGCGTATAGAACAATCCCGTCATTGCAGTACTTACGGAAACGGTTTCACTTTTCGGACCCACGTTATCTCCCACGTCAACAGCCGCAACCTCAATATTGTAAGTCGTGTTCACTGACAGATTCCGGAGTACGTACGATGTGTCGCTGGTGGTTATTGACTCATCATTCACAAAGAGCACGTACTCCCTGACGGATGAATTGTCGGAAGCGCGTTTCCACTTCGCGTGGATGGTATTCACCGCGACAAGCTCAGCTTCAAGATGAGGCGGCCTTCCGGGAGGTTCTGTATCTCGGGGTGTTTCGGCAGTGAGCATGGGGCCCGGACTATACTGAGACCTTCCTTCGTCGGAAACTGCGCGGATCTTGTACTCATAATTTGTCGACGGGATCAGTCCCTTGTCTTCAAAAACATTGGCGTCTTTCGCAGTAATTCCGGCAAGGACCCATTTCCCTTCGACAACACGTCGCCAGATCTCGTAGCCCCCTTCCTTATCAGAAACGTCTTTCCATTTCACGTTGATTTGGGACGCGGATACCTTTTCAACCGTGACGTTTTCAGGAGGTTCAATGCTGTAGGGAGACTTGTCGAGGAAAAAGATCTTCTTTTCATCGGAGGGTGGACCTTCACAACCTCCGAAGCTCGCCACCCGAAGGGAAAAGTATCCGCTGCCATGTTTCGGTTCGAGGGTCGCAATCTTAAAGCTGTCATCAGCATCACCATCAAAGTCAACACGGTCATCATACCTGTACCAGAAGTAATGATTGTAATCACCCTCAGCTTCAAGGATGGCGTTACCATTTCCATCGAGGCCCGGCAGGTGAAGTGTACTCCTCTGAATGAATGACGCCTTCTCCGGTGAGCCGATACCAATGCTCACTTCTTCTGACCATGCATTCCACTGGCCGGAGTTGTTGAATTTATAACGGCCCCGGTATTTGCCCGATTCGGTTACCACAAGCTGGTTTGAAGATCCCCCTGAAAGCCTGGCGCCATCCCGTTGCCATTCATATTCCAGAAACCCGGGCGGCATGGTAAGCGTCAGCCCTTCGGACCCTGACTGGCACACTGTTGAGTTTCCTCCGAAGGTGTGGATCCGATTGTTGCTGTAGCCCAGTAACCATTGAAAAAAGTCGGGTTCCTCCATTGCCTCGTTCCAGGTCGCATGTCCCAGATGATCATACAATGTATAACGGATGGACATTCCCGCAGAACGGAACCTGCGTATGCGTTCTTCGGTGTCTCTTGGCAAAGGCGCGAGGTCTTGTCCTCCCTGGAAAATCCATAATGGAATATGCTGTATTGTCGGGCCGAGGTTCAGGTTATTAATCCCTGCGTCATGAATGGGGGAGAAGAGCGCACCGGCTGCGAAAAGCCATGGCGCTCTTTTCATCGCTTCGAATGCCCCATAGCCTCCCCGTGACAGACCGTTGATATACACCCTGTTCGGATCGATATTATATTTCTTGATCATCAGACGAAGCATCTTCAGCGCGCTCTCTACCTCAGATGGTGACCACCCATTATTACTCTGCGGAAAGAGTGCGAAGCCCGGAAAGCCCCGTGGGTGGAGTGATGGATCACCAACGAGCCGGCTACCTGCCCTGTTACGCGCGTTGAGATAGTTCCGACCGCCATGCAGAAGGTTGTAATCATTATTGTACAATCGACTATCAGCATCCTGCGGAGCGGGAGGGGTGTTGACATTCGGATCGTACGATCGATCCCCATGAATGCACTGTTCATCCACACAGTTACCGCTTTCCTGAATGCCGTGGAGAAATATAACTATTGGGTATTGTGTTGCCGGATTAAAGTTTGCGGGCTTTAAGAGCCGATAGTTCATGATGAACCGGTCACTGCTGGGAAATTTCTCCCTCAATTGTCCCTGCTCGTACGGGTTGCTGTCCCAGGCTGTCAGATGCAGATACGAATCTGTACGCTGACCATTTTCCGTACGGAAGCTGAAAGTCTTTCCTTCTTCGAGGTAATAATAGTTTGTTGGAGATTTCGCAATCCTGATGTCCAGGGTTCCGTACGCGGTATTCTCATTAAAGATAAACGAAGTGTCCACCTGGCCGGTCGCCAGCAAAGGCAATAGAAGCCCCAGCAGCATCATTACGGATCGACTCATGGGAGGAATTGAGGTTTACCCGCATAGTAAAAAAAATGTTGCCAAGAGCAGACCCGACCTTGATTACTTGATTAGCTTGATTGGGGCCTTCGGCGAGTGGAACTTTTCGCGAGGCGAAAAGTTGAAGACCATAAGAACGATGTTTGGCGGTAAGTATAAAATGGGAGGGCCTGCGTTGCGAGCCCTTATTTACTCACCACACATATGGTTACTTTTTGCGTGACTTTACCTTAGGGTTGAATTCCAGGCATAGGGTTATCCAGTATTCGAGATCCTTTTTCGTGCTGATCCCGGATGGGTCCACACGTACGTAACCTTTCATACGCGCCCCACCAAGGTACATGGGTCCGCATCCCTTCCTCTTCAATGACGATTCAATGACCTCGGGGTCGATCCTCGCGAGAAGTGAATCTTTCATAATTCCGAGAGCCAGCTTATCATTCACCATAAAACACAAACCACCGATCATATTTCGTGTCGTAAAGACAACCTTTTTCTCCTTCAGTATTTCGGATATACGATTTAGTAACTGTTCGTCGTGCGGCATCCTGCTCAGTGTTGATGTTCTTAACTTAAATTAAAAAAAAACACACATTTTAATGCTCACCATTTACGGTTTGGAAAAAAACCTGAGCTTCGGCGGAAAACGAAAGGCCCGCATCGCGGGCCCCTCATCATTCACCAAACATAATCTAATCAAGTATTCTATCAATAAATCCAATCAAGTAATCCAATCAAGTAATCCAATCAAGTAATCAAGTAATCAAGTAGTCAAGTAATCCGGTAATCCAGTAATCAAGGTCAAAGTTTATACTGTAATCCAGCTCTTACAACCCGCCCTGTCCACTGGGCATCGTAATCTCTTTGTCCACCGTAAGGGCCAGAGTACGTTACCTTATCGAAAATGTTGTTGACGTTCACGCTTGCACTCAGACCTTTGTAGATATTGACATTGGTCGCGAAGTTCAGACGAACAAATCCGTCTGCGTTTGAAGTATTCTGAGATGCTGCAGGTACGTCAGACTGGTAGTCGGAAGGTGTATTGCGATCTGAGAAATACAATCCGCTCAGACTTACTCTTGCCCTGTCCCCGATGTGGTAGGTGGCCGTAAAGTTTCCGGTCAGCTTGCTCATGAAGATCAGATCTTTCTCATTGTATTGAAGCTCCTGGGCAGCGTACACGATATCCTCTGTATCAAGACCACCAAGCGTTTCAGTCGCGTTGATCTTATAAGAAAGACCAATCAACATGCTCAGCTTGCGTGTAGGCTTAAGAACTGTGTTGAGCTCTATACCAGTGATACGACGGCTGTCGAAGTTGAAGGAAACCTCGTCGTCGATGATCCTCATCGCACCATTGTGGGTCTGAATAGAATCTACGAGTACTTCTCCAATAAAGTCGGTGTAGTCGTTGTTATAAAGAGTAACGTTGACGTCTATTTTGTTAGACACATATCCGAACTGCAACTCAAGGGTTTTGAGGTGTTCAGGTTTTACATCATTGTAACCAACAACATCGAGGTATTCACGATATGAAGGAGTTCTGTAGGCTGTACCATAGAGAAGTTTACCATACCAGTTCTTGTTGATCGCAGCCGTCAGACCAAGACGATAATTGAACTGGTCATCGAAGTTGGAAAGCACATCGTACCGTAGCCCGGCTGTGAGCGAAAATATTTCAGACAAGCTATAGGTATCCTGCATGAACACCCCTAAAGTACTTCTTGTAAAAGAAGACTTTCCATCGATGAGCATGTCATCAACTTCATTTACCGGAGCACCGTCGAACTCGGTTACTACGTGAATATCGTTGGCCATGTCATTCAGCAAGCTCACACCACCCACGAACTCATGATTCTTTCCTTTGATGAAGTATTCAGCATCAGCTCCGTATAGACTTGTGTTCAGGAATTCGGTTGCACGTGACTTAACTTCGTTCGAAGTAGCGTTAACATATTTCGTTTTGTCGATTTCGAAATCGTACTTATTGTAGAACGCTTTCAGTTTCAGACTGGACTTTTCTCCAAGCTCAAAGGCATAAGACGCTGATCCGTAGATCGGGCTACGAGTGTAAGAGTAACTGCTTTTTGAGTCGCGGTATCTGTAAGGATACTCGTACTTAGTATAGCTTCCGGTAAGTTGTAGTCCTTTGTACTCGTAAGATGCGAGGAAGGAAGTATTGAGAGCAGACTGATCATGCGCGCGCACACGTCCGTCAGAGTTGAGGTCTGGCGAGAATCCATCAGTCTTGAATACATTTCCGTTGACGAACAGACCTTTGTACTCACCCTGCGCATTAGCTGCCATTGATTTAAATGATCCTGCTTTTACGCCGATGCTGTTTCCAGTGCGCTTCGTTGTGATACTGACCACACCAGCAAAGCTGTTGGTACCATATAGTACAGAGCCAGGACCGTTGATGATCTCAATTCTGTCAACGGTCTCGATAGGGATCATTTCATCTATATTGAAGTTTCCGTAATAGCTGTCGCGCATCGGAACACCATCAATAAGGAGAAGTACTTTATTGTTATAGCGAGACTGCACACCGCGAACCCATGTGAGCTGATGACCCGCACGGTATTCCTGGATCTCAAATCCCGGAACCTGGTCGAGGACTTCGCGCACCGTCTGGAATCCGTGTTCGGCGATATCATTTTTTGTAAACAACCGGATCACTGAAGGAGCGCGTTGCATGCTCATTTCAGTTTTTGTGGATGACACCACTCTGATGCTCATCAATTGCTCTAATGAAAGAGAGTACACATCGATGCTGTCATTTTCCAGCGAGATCTCCTGAGCAGTGGCGCTCAGTATGGGCACCGTCAGCAGGAGAGTGCCCAATAGTTTCTTGGTAATGTTGATCATAAAAAAGTTGGTTAGTTGGTCTATGCTCTGGCTTTGGCTTTCCCTCAGGGCTGTCGGGAACGCAAAAAATCAAAGCGTCTTCAAAGATAGGAGCGACAGTCGCCAGCTTTTTCTTCGTTTAAGCATCACGGGTGTCACACGTATAAACAATGCGATCAACGAATGAAAATTCATCCGTTTTATTATCGCTATCCGGTTTTTTCCGGTATTACTTATTAGACAAAAACTTCGGGTGGTCAACAGTTAACAACCTGACAATCATACCTTAATCATTCTATCACATTCGCGCGGCATATTTCGGCGTATGTATGACGCCGCTGTAAGATTGCGTGCGTGTTACATCATTTATAAAACTGTGTTTATCAATGAGAACTGAAAAGGCAGTGATGAAGGTCAGTGCAACGGTTGTGGTACACAAAACCAACTGATTGAAAAACATGACCTAACAGACGGCTTTACCGGAAAAATCAGGGATACCGGAAAAAGTGTGGATGCTTAACTTGGGCGAAATGGATTCTTACAGGATCTGTGGATGTGCTGCGGGTGTGTGCTATTAGAAATGTTGTGACAGAACATATCTTCAGCGATTAATTTTTCCTAACCATATAATTATGAACAAACAAACAATCAAAGCATGTGTTCTGGCCTCACTGTTAATGGCAGGCTGTGACTACTTCCCGGACCATCCACATCCTTCTGAACAATTGCGTCTCTTCACAGAGATCGAAAACATTCAGCTCGAGGGTGGCAACACGGCGGCGGAGATCTCGGCCTATGATTCGAAAACTAAACAACTCTTCGTAGTCAATGCCGTGAAAAGTGCGATCGACGTGCTCGATATGTCTGACCCATTTGATCTAAAGTATGTACGCAGTATCGATATCAGCGTGTATGGCGCTGGCGTAAACAGTGTCGCAGTGAAAAATGGTTTACTCGCTGCAGCAATCGAGTCTTCACCTAAAACAGATCCCGGCAAGGTCGTCGTTTGGAAAACGGAAGATCTTTCAGAAAGAGCCGTTGTCACTGTAGGATCACTCCCTGATATGGTGAAGTTCACTCCCGATGGAAAGTTCATCGTTTCGGCCAACGAAGGTGAACCGAATGAAGACTACACTATCGATCCACTTGGTTCTGTTTCTATTATAAGTGTGACATCTGGCTTCAGCGTGAAGACTCTGGACTTCACTCGTTTTAACAGTCAGGCTGCATCGCTGATCAGCAAAGGCTACAGAGTGGCCGGACCTGCAGGAACTACGCTTGCGCAGGACACTGAGCCGGAATATGTAGCAACTTCTGAAGACAGCAAAACTGCCTGGGTAACATTACAGGAGAACAACGGTATCGCTAAGATAAATCTGATCACGAAACAGATTGAAGAGATCGTCCCGTTAGGACGCCTGGACCATTCACTTCCCGGAAACGAACTGGATCCAAGTGACCGCGATAATACAATCGCGTTTGCAAACTATCCTGTAAAAGGAATCTTCATGCCTGATGGTATTGAATCGTATAAAGTGGGTGGATCTGATTTCGTAGTCACTGTTAACGAAGGTGACAGCAGACTCAGACCTACCAGCGATGATGCGCTTCCCGGTCTTGGGGAAGGCGACCTCTTCAATGAAGAATCACGTATAGCAGATGTTAACCTTGACCCAGTGAAGTTCCCGAATGCTGCTGCATTGAAGGCTGCCGCCGGAAGACTCAAGATCACCAACAGGAATGGTGACATCGACGGCGATGGCGACTTTGATGAGCTCCACACTTTCGGAACAAGATCGTTCACTATCTGGAATGGCAGAACCGGTGCGAGAGTATTCGACAGTGGTAACAAGCTGACGGAGTTTATCATGCAACAAAGACCTGAGCTTTACGATGACAGCAGAAGCGACGACAAAGGTGTCGAACCTGAGAACCTCGCTGTCGGTAAGATTGGCTCCCGCACTATTGCATTCCTTGGCATTGAAAGAGCGGATGCAATTGTGATAGTAGATATCACTTCTCCGACGTCACCATTGTTTGTGCAGGTGCTGAAGACAAATGACGCTCCTGAAGGAGTGTTGTTCATCCCTGCCAAGGAAAGTCCTAACAAGCGCAGCACTCTTGTTGTGAGCTGCGAGGGTGATGGAGTGGTGAACGTCTTCCAGATGTCTGGGGAAGAAGAGGCGATGGTGCAGTAAGAACGAACGTTTAGAATAATTGTCTTAGAATTAAAAAGGCTTCCTCGAAAGGGGGAGCTTTTTTTTGGGTCGACCAGTTAGCCAGTCTGCCAGTCAGCCGGTCAGGGTGTGCAAGGGTAGATGAGTGTCTTGCTCTTCTGACAGAAGATAAACGCAGAGACGGGGAGGCGCAGAGGAATGCAACATTAAAGGAGATAAAGGAGCCTGCTCTAATGGAGGAATGGTCTGCCAGTCTGCCGGTCAGGGATGTACATAGGTAGATGAGTGTCTGGCTCCTCTGAGAGAAGATAAACGCAGAGACGGGGAGACGCAGCGAAAACGCAGAGTTAAAATCCTGATTTGGTCCGAAGGACCAAATGCGCGGTCCTCTGCGTCGCTGCGTCTCTGCGTTTGAATTGATACTTCACACTCGCTCTGATATTCCCGCTCTTACACTCCACACTCACTCTCCGGGCTGCCGGTCAGGGATGTACATAGGTAGATGAGTGTCTGGCTCCTCTGAGAGAAGATAAACGCAGAGACGGGGAGGCGCAGAGGAAACGCAGAGTTAAAACATGATTTGGTCCGAAGGACCAAATGCGCGGTCCTCTGCGTCGCTGCGTCTCTGCGTTTGAATTGATACGCAGAATGCAGAGAAAAAAATTCGTTCGCTAGACTACCTCTAGAATCTGCGCAGCACCACCGCGCTTTGCTTGGACGATGGTGTCTTCGTCTTCGGGAACTCCAAACGCGAGGCCTACGCCAAGAACGAGTGAGAAGTTTTCGTCAGGGAGGGAGCCAGAAAGTGAAAGAGCCAAGTCTATTTCAGGGGATCCCTTGATGGTACCGAACCAGGACGTGGTGATAAGTTTCGGCGTAAGTATTTTGTAGCTGTTTTGTGATGGTACATACGATCCGTCTTTCGAAAATAAGTCCGGAGCCACACCAAGCACGGCAATGATCCGATACATTGAATAGGGTCCGTTAGGAAAGAAGTTCTCCTGAGGAGTGAGCGCAGGAACTTTTACAGTCGCGGTACCGTCCTTTTTCGATAGCGTATGAATGAAAGGATATCGCACCATGGATTGCAACGTAGTTCCTTTGTTGAGGATAATACCTTCCAGCAACCGCGGCTTCATTGTGGCGCAAATATTCCGTTTACCCCACTCACTTGTTTTATCCAGCTTTTGGATGGTCGCACCCAGCGCATTCAACTGACCCGCGATGTTATAATCCGCTAACGCCTTCAGTGGCTGAATAGCATTCATAACGGATCGCGCAAACGCAGCCCTTCCTTTAAACTCTGAATTGATACGTCGCGTGTTCTCATAACTTTTGTCTTTTTTTATCCGTTCCGCGCTGACACCTCCCTTACGCCTGACCACAACGCCGTTGACATTAGGGACGCGGTATGCAGTGATATGTCCCAGTGTTCCTGTTAGTGCGAAGTCCGGATGTAAAATCGCCATAGATTTCTCTTTTGTTTTCAGAAAGCTATGCACAACGGTAGCGCGTACCAAACGAAGTGTCGCCATAAGGCGCATTGTTCATGAATGAGTACTTCTGTTCATGTTTGTTCCTGTTTAAGTACATCCGTTCATGTTTGTTCATGTTTATTCCGCTTCCGATTACTCCCAATCACAGCTTTGTTGGAGCCCAAAAGCATACTTAAGCCTTAGTTCCGCCTTATCAACGCCTTATCAACGCCTTAGTAATGCCTTCTCTATGGATAAGTATTTGCATAGGCGCAAGTGCGGAGCACCATAGCTAGTGTTGAGTGTAAGAGTGATCTTAGTGCGAAAGCGACGCCCTCCTGCATTCCTCTGCATTCCTCTGCGTCTCTGCGTCTCTGCGCCTGCGTTCAACCTGCATCCAGCCGCGCATCTGTCATCTAACCTTTGAGGAGATCGTTCATGCAAAGGAGTCTATAAAAGACTCCGCGTTTCCTCTGCGTCCCTGCGCCTCCGCGTTCAACCTGCATCCAGCCGCACATCTGTCATCTAACCTTCGAGTAGATCGTTCATGCAAAGGAGTCTGTAAAAGACTCCGCGTTTCCTCTGCGTCCCTGCCTCCGCGTTCAACCTGCACCCAGCCGCACATCTGTCATCTAACCTTTGAGGAGATCGTTCATGCAAAGGAGTCTATAAAAGACTCCGCGTTTCCTCTGCGTCCCTGCGCCTCCGCGTTCAACCTGCACCCAGCCGCACATCTGTCATCTAGCCTTCGAGTAGATCGTTCATGCAAAGGAGTCTGTAAAAGACTCCGCGTTTCCTCTGCGTCTCTGCGCCTCCGCGTTTCCACCTGCATTTCCCCCGGGGTTCTTATCAAATAAGAATGGAATTTCCCTGAAAGTACAATTCCCTTGATTATATTCGCTACCTGATCATTTATCAAACCCTGAACAGTAACCAGGGAGTTAGCAATATTAAGAATTCCAAGAAACCTGCCTTTGCCGCCAAATGTTAGCCATCCAATCCAAATCTCTGAATAGGATCATCAGATTCGCAGCTGCCGTGGTAATCTTGTTTGGTGTTTGCCCGTTGGCGCACGCCCAGACAATGGACGCGGAGCGCCTGAAGACCAATCTTGATATCGTGCGGGAGAAGAGTGCCCTTCGTATGTCCACGGATTCATTGAAAGTTATTTTATGGTCTGATTCGCTGACATCAAAAATCAATAAGGGATTTCATTCCGATTCGCTGAATCTTTCAAATCGTATCGACAGTCTGCGGAATCTTCGACTTCCCACCGACAAACTCA
>JAEYXN010000316.1 GCA_023431285.1 Bacteroidota bacterium | reverse complement strand
GGTGTACACTGCGGTGAAGTCATTGCGGGCGAGGTTCTTGTTGGTCAGAAGTTTCATCTCAGTGTGATGGGGCGTGCGGTGAATATTGCATCACGTATCCAGGATGCAACAAAACGGCTGGGCAATTCCTTTATAGTTTCTTCTGATGTGCTGCGGAATTGTGAGCGTCAGAAAAAGGGGAGAGGCAGGACGATCAAGTTAAAGGGAATTCAGGGCGTCTTCAAGGTGCACATGATAGGGGAGGCGTTGCATACAAGTAATCATAGTTGACACAAATTCAAAGATGTTTTCGAACTAAACATTTCGACCCGTTGTAATCTATCATGTCCGCTAATGCCTAAATTCGCGGGTGCTGAATTATGAAAAACACGATGAAATTACATCTCATTGCCCTACTGCTTCTGGTAGGAGGAGCGGCTTCCGGCCAATCAAAAAGAACTGTTATCAGTGCTGACGAGTTTGAACGACAAATCAATGCGCTGAACGATGAGCAGTTGGTTGACGTTCGCACGCCGGATGAATTTTCGAAAGGTTACATTGAAGGTGCTTTGAACATCGATATCAACGGCAGCGAGTTCAGGCGTCAGGCTTCGGCGTTGGACAAGTCAAAACCAGTGTATGTGTATTGTCTCTCCGGAGGGAGAAGCGCCAACGCTGCGGAGTATTTGCGCAAGAACGGATTTGAAAATGTAATCGAGCTGGATGGCGGTCTTATGAAATGGAACCGTGCAAAAAAACCACTCACAGGTCGCCGTTCTACGTCTAAGGGGATGTCGTTGGTCGGGTTCAACGAGGCTGTCACAAAAGAGAATCTCGTTCTTGTTGACTTCTACGCGCCATGGTGTGCGCCCTGCAGAAAGATGGCTCCGGAGCTGGAGGAATTGCGCGCTTCCTACCCGGAAAAACTATCGTTGTTAAAGATCAATGCGGATGAGAGTCGCCATTTGATGGATAGTCTCGAGATCGGAGCCATTCCTCAGCTGATGTTGTTCAAAGACGGGAAGTTGTTATGGTCTCATTCCGGTCTTGCGGAGAAAGAGAAAGTAAAAGAAGCTATTGATGAGAATCTTCAATGAATATATCATCGGTTTTCTTGAAGCTGTAGTATAAATAATATAGCGCAGGAAGAATAAAGACACTTCCCAGTAACAGGGCGCCTCCCAGCATCAGCATTGTCGTCGGCGGGGCCTGGTGATCAAACAATGAGAGTTTCACTCCGTCTTTGAGGAGAATGAAATAAGGAAAGTGGGCGTAACTGATTGCGAGGAGAATCATAGCGACCTGGAAACCTGCCATGATTCGTGGCAACCATACGTAACCACGACGGAGAAATGTCCACATCGAGAGTAGTGAGACCGTTGCGAGAATGACGGCGAGAATTCCTACCGCAGATCCGAATACCCATTCCAGGAGCGGCACATCATCCACGAGAGAAGCAAGGAAGACGACACCACCGCAGAGAAAAGAGGCGATATTCATGACTTTGGCTTTACGAAGAAATCTTTTCCTGTCATTTTCATTTTGTGCCTCGCCTATAAGATACACTGCAGCAAGGTAGGCACAGATGGCAACGGTGAACATTCCTACTGAAACGGAAAACCAGTTCATCCACCCTGCAATGTACACATCTATAAACCCGCTTCCGTTATGATCAATTTTTCCCGACACAACACTACCGGCAATGATTCCAAGGAAGAGCGGTGTGATAAAACTGCTGGCGATAAATACGCGGTTGTATATCCGGTGGGTGTCGTCGCTGATGGCATCGTAGTGCCTGAATATGAAGGCAGTCCCTCGGGCGATAATTCCCAGTAACATGATAGCCAAAGGAATATGCAGGTAAATTGACAATTCTGTATAGATGAATGGAAATCCGACAAAGAGGATAACGATGGCAATGATCAACCACATGTGATTTGCTTCCCAGATAGGTCCAATGGCGTGGTAAAGCGTTGCTCGCGTGCGGCGGCGGTTTCCGGACGATGTCATCAACTCAATAATTCCTGCCCCGAAATCTGCACCTCCGAGGATCAGATATAAGAGCAAAGACAGAAATAAATAAGCAACGACGACTTTGTCCATACGTGGTTAATGTGACGAGTGTGTTTGGTTATTCATGTCAAATTTATCCAGGGCTTTGATCTGGCGTTGCAATAAGAATAACACCAGAAATGAAAGCAGAACATAGATGGCGGTGTAGATGTAAAATGAGTAAGCGATTCCCGGCATTGGTGTGACGGCATCTTTTGTGCGCATAATACCCTGGATGATCCACGGTTGCCGTCCTACTTCAGTGACGGTCCATCCCGCCTCCACGGCCAGGAAGCCCAACGGTGTGGCTATGGCAAACATCAGAAGAAAAACTTTGGAGCGTTGCCATTCTTTTTTTCGAAGAGAAACCAGGTACACAAAAGAAAGAAGCAACATAATCACGCCGCAGCCGACCATGATCTGAAAAGCGATATGCGTGATGAGGACCGGGGGGTGTTCATCTTCGGGAATTTGGTCCAGGCCCTGAACACTTTCGTGTAGGTTCCCATGAACGAGAAAGCTGAGCATTCCCGGTATTTTAATCGCATAGCGAATAGTCTTATTCTTTTCGTCAGGGATTCCACCGAGGACCAGTGCGGCATTCTCTTCGGTTTTGAAGTGTGCCTCCATCGCTGCGAGCTTCGCCGGCTGACGACGCGCTACATCCTTTGCGGATAGATCTCCACTGATCGGTTGAAGGATCGCGGCAACGCAACCGAATGCCATGGCTATCCGAAATGCCGCAGCATGAAATTCCTGGTGTTTCTTTTTTACCAGCAGGAGTGCGTGAACACCGGCGACGGCGAAGGCAGTTGCTGAAAAGGCCGCAAGTGTCATGTGCAAGGCTTGAAAGAACCATGCATCATTGAACATTGCTTTGATCGGGTCGATGTTGATGTACTCCCCGTTTACGAAATCGAATCCTGCAGGACTGTTCATCCATGCATTGGCGGCCACGACCAGGATTCCGGAAGCGAGACCACTAATTCCGACAACGACGCCGGTAGCCCAATGGAACCACGGATTAAAACGGTCCCAGCCGTACAGGAAGAAGCCCAGAGCGATTGCTTCGATGAAGAAAGCGGTTCCTTCCAGCGAGAATGGCATTCCGAAAATCGGACCGGCATGCTTCATGAATTCCGGCCAGAGCAGGCCAAGCTCAAAAGAAAGCACCGTGCCGGATACCGCCCCCGTTGCAAAAAAGATGGCGACGCCTTTGCTCCATGCTTGCGTCAGATTCCGGTAAAGGACATTACCCGTTCTTAAATACTTTAAATGTGAGACGGCCATGAAGAAAGGCATGACCATGCCTATACAAGCATAGATGATATGGAAGCCCAGCGAAAGGGCCATCTGGGCTCGGGCCGCGGAAAGGTCGTCCATTGATTTCTAACCTCAGGTTAAAGATATAGGTGAATCGTTTTTATTGTCTTCCCTCGCCAAATAATTATCTTCATTTATGGATCAGGTAGGATAGGATTCCTGCTCACGATTGCAGAAGATGCGTCATTTTTAAGTTATCTGTCGTATTTGCCAAATAACCTTGGGCAAGGTCAAATAGTCGATAAGACTATACGTCGTGCGAGTTGTGCTATTACCTTTGAAATAAGATTAAAGACAACTATAGACAGTGAATATCCCCGGGGTCCAGGATCCTGGGGATATTCATTTTACAGGGATTCCGATACGCAACTGGGCGGCTATACGACACGTTGCCAGAACATCACCAGAGGTACTTTGTCAGTAATTGTATTTCTTGAAAATGCGTTCAAGCTCTTTGTAGAAAAGCTCGTAATTGGAAGAAGTGATCGACGCAGTGTTCTGTTCCTGCATTTGTTTGATAAGGAGGGCGTAGTGAGGCAGATCAACAGGTGACCCCATCAGTTCTTTCAGGTCGCGTTTCAGAAACTCAAGCTTGATGTGACTCAGATCTTTGTCATACTGTTCCCGGAAATAGGACAATATGGTTTCATCGTTTAAAAAATCGCGGATAAGACCATTTCTGACCTCTTTGACGAGGTCTATAATACGTTCGGTAGAAATCTTGCTCTCGGCCTGCCGGCTATCATGCGTATACATAGACGCAACTTAATCCTTTCATGAATTTAAAGGAATTTGCGAAACATTATCTTTTTTTTATGGGGATCAATAAAAAAAATAATTTTTCCGGATCCTGCCGAAGTGAGGTGGTCATTACCAGATGGTTGGGAAGGACGCTGCCTGACAGGAAAATTTGAAAATTATCAGGGCTCCCCGACACTTTTAGGTCACTCAAAGCACTCTGACCTCCCAGGCCGGCTCATTGTATTGTTCAGACATCGGTTATATCCCCAGGCAGTTGGATCTTACCAGAAGAACTCAGAGAAGACCCTGACCCGCCATCTCTGGCATTGAATTTTTAGTCTGTGTATCAGGAATTCTACGATACATCATGAGCTACCTTTTCATAAAACAAGACGACTCCAGAATTTTTAAGTCTTTTCTTTCCGGAAATGAAATTGAAGTGGGTGTTTATGTAGGCTCTCGGAACAGCGAGTTTGACGCCGGCAACGAGATCGAGATCTTTTACGGCGAAGAGAATACCAACAGTTACCGCGCTGAAATAAAAAGACTCTTGTCATCAACACCTGCAGGAAAATCAGGTAAATCTCTGCTGATGATGAGTCTCGCCAAGGTATAATTCTTCCTGGTGACCATTCCCGGCCTTCAGGCTCTGCGGACATCCTTCATTAATTTCATCCCAAATAGTTTAATTTGCTCCGAAGCAAATCATCATGAACAGGATCCAGTCAAAGGGATTGTACCTATGGCAATTTGAAAATCTTGGCCGCTTTGGAGATATCCAGCATTTTGTGACTGACCGGAACACGGCGAAAGAGGAATTCACATTGAGTCTGTCAAGCTTGCCGGACCGCGAGGTAGTCATTGAGAACCGTCGCCGATTGGCAGAAGCCCTTGACGTGAGTCCTTCCCATCTTTTTTTTCCATCACAGGTTCATGAAACCCGCATTGTGGAAGTAACCACCAGGACAACAACCGCTGAATTGCAGCATACTGATGCGCTGGTATGTTCTGAGAGAGGAGTGTGTATAGCGGTGATGTCAGCGGATTGTGTGCCGATATTACTTTTTGATACAAGAAACAACGCGGTGGCTGCTGTGCATTCAGGCTGGCGCGGTACCGTTGCAAAGATTCTGGAGAAGACGCTGGACCATATGCGATCGCGATTTGGCACTCGTGGCGAGGATGTAGTCGCCGGGATTGGACCTTCCGTATCGCAGGATTCTTATGAGGTGGGAGGCGAGGTCATTGCAGAAGTAAAACGTGCATTTGGTGATGAAGGCGAACTCTTACTTGAGCAGTCCGAAAACAAAGCGAGGCTTGATCTATGGAAAGCAAATCGTCTGCAGTTACTGGAATTCGGCGTGCCTGAAAGTCATATTGAGATTTCAGATCTGTGTACTGTTAAGGAAAACCATCATTTCTTTTCCGCCCGCAAAGGTGATTCAGGACGTTTCGCCGCTGGAATAATGCTCAGATAGTGTGCGGGAATAATTTTTTAGGTGTAGATTAATCAGTCAGTGCACGCACCGGACTGCTATTAATCACCTTCAAAAAAACTCATATGAACTTAAGCGAAAAATCTAATCCGACCGCCACGCGGACAAAGTGGGCATTGGATCCTACTCACAGTGAAATCACTTTCAAAGTGAAGCACATGATGATTACAAATGTGACCGGCACCTTGCGCGATTATACAATAGAGGCGTTCACACAAGGGGAGTCATTCGACAATGCGGAGGTAACTTTCACTGGAAAGATCGCTTCCATATCAACCGGAAGCGAAGATCGCGACAAGCATTTGCGTTCAGCTGATTTTTTTGACGTTGAAAATAATCCTGAAGTGGTTTATAAGGTTACGAACTATTCCAAGAGTGGCGATGACATTACTTTGGAAGGTGACCTTACTATCCGAGGAGTGACCAGGCCCGTTGTGCTTGATGTCGAACTTAATGGTATTGGCAAAGATCCGTGGGGAAACACCAAGGCAGGCTTCACTGTGAAAGGCAAGATCAACAGAAAAGACTTCGGTCTGAACTGGAATGCTGCTCTTGAAACCGGCGGGGTACTCGTTGGAGACGAAGTAAAGATCAATGGCGAGATCCAGCTGATCAAATCTTAAGTATTTTTGACTACACATAAGAAAAGCGACGTGCGGATGCATGTCGTTTTTTTATGCAGTTACGTCTTCTGAGTGGCGCGGAGGTGAAGGCTCGATATGTATGAGAATATCCTTGAACTGCGGAAGATTATCGATGATATGATCTTTGACACGGTGCGCGATTTCGTGACCTTCAACAACGGTGATTGCAGGATCAACCCAAACGTGCAGGTCAGCATACTTGAGCACACCCATTTTTCTGATGAGGCATTTCTGTACATGCACCACACCGTTCACTTCAGAGGCCAATTGCTTCACGTGAGCATTTAGCCTGGGGTCCAGCTCTTCATCAAGAAGTTCACCGAGCGCTGGTCGGAAGATGGAATAAGCATTAATCAGGATTACGGCCGATGCAAATAACGCGGCATAATCATCGGCGACTTCGAACCCGTCTCCGCCCACTATGCCTATAAGAATTCCCACGAAAGCTGCCGCCGATGTAATGGCGTCGGTACGATGATGGAATGCGTCGGCTCGTACTGCATCGCTGTTAGACTCTGATGCGGTGCGCAGCAAAAACCGATAAAGGATTTCCTTTGTGACAATAACAACCACCAGAACGACAAGCGTATATGGTTCAGGAGTCTTATGGGGAATAAGAATATTCTCCACGCTCTTGTAAATAATGAGGATTGCTGCGCCAAATAAAATCAGCGCAGTACCTATCGAGATGACAGCCTCGCCTTTCCCGTGACCATAGGGATGGTCCTCATCTGCTGGACGCGCCGACCAGTGAAGTCCGAACAACAACATTGTCGACGTAAATATGTCTGTGGCGGATTCAATGGCATCTGCTATAAGTGCGTAGGAATGCCCGAGCACACCGGCCACACCTTTCACGATGGCGAGCACGCCGCTGACCACTATTCCGATAATAGTGCTGCGGATTCCTTTGTGTTTGATGTTTACAGGATCACTCATCTCAACACTACGTCATTTTCACAGCACTATGATCATTCTTCGATACATTTAATGAGTCCTTTTACCCACATTGCGAAACTTGTACCTTTCGAACAAACGATGCTGTATGTATTCTCCAGCTGATCTGATTCATCTGGTATCAATTGGGAAGGGAAACTACAATTTAATATGACTATTCCATTAATAGAGTTAAAAATTGAATCCATCCGCGATGAAGCCCCGGGGGCCAGATCTTTCGTTCTTTCGAGGACTGATGGAAAACCGTTGGTTTATCAGGCCGGACAGTTTCTTACGTTCGTGTTTCCGCATAAGCTGAATGATAACAGGCGGTCCTATTCAATCTCGTCAACACCCTCATTGGGGGAGCCGCTAACCATTACAGTGAAGAGGATAGACAACGGCGAATTCTCCCGTTACCTGTTCGACTACTGTCAGGAAGGTTCTTCTCTGTTTACTATTGGTCCCGCCGGCTTTTTTGTTTTGCCTCCGGTACCACGGCAGGTATCCTCCTTCGTATTCTACGCCGCAGGAAGTGGAATAACGCCGATCCTTCCATTGGTGAAAACACTCCTGTACAATTATCCCGATGTATCGGTCTGGCTTATTTACAGCAATCATTCAGTGCAGAATACCATTTTCCTCAGAGAGATCCGTGCGCTGGAAGAACAATATCCGCAGCTTCGAGTAGAATGGTTGTTCAGTAATAATAAGAATCTATTACGGGCCCGGCTTACAAAGCAGCTGGTGGCAGATCAGGCACACAACGAAGTGGATAGGCGCACGTCCCTGTTTTATCTTTGCGGCCCGCATGAGTACATGCAGATGATTACGATAACCCTTTTGAGGGAAGGAGTGAGTCAGGAACAAATCCGAAAAGAAATTTTTGATTCAATCAAAACTGTTGTTCGGGATTTGCCGCCGGATCAAAGTGCTCATAACGTTTGGGTAAGTTATATGGGAGAAAGGTTTGAGCTCAGGGTTCAGTATCCGGAGACAATTTTGCAGGCGGCGCGTTCGCGAGGAATTTTGTTACCATACAGTTGTGACGCAGGCAAGTGCGGTACCTGTGCTGCTACCTGCACGAAGGGAGAGGTGTGGATGTCTTATAATGAAGTCTTACTCGATAAAGAGCTGCGCGCCGGACGTGTGCTTACGTGTACAGGCTATCCCATACATGGAGACGTTGAACTGGTGTATCCGACACCTCAGGGGTGAGTGGTATCGTTTTTTTTGATGTGACCGAAAGATCATATCATGCCAATGAAGGAATTTGTCAGAAGGATTTTTGGTGCGGAAGATTCCGGATACCGGTCCGCTCATGCAAGAAGACACAACGAAGCGATTAATGACCGGCGTCGGGCCCTACCGTTGGAAGGTGCAGGAAGGATATCGTGGGATCAGGAACAGAACCTCGTATATGGAGCGGTCTATGGTAATACGCCTGGTAACGCGGGTCGTGGGGAAGAAAGGAAGGGCCTTTTCCGGGGGAGGGGACCTCGGAATTACCAACGACATGATGAACGTATCAGAGAAGACATTCATGTCAAGCTGACCGACGATCCTTATGTAGACGCCACTGACATAGAAGTGGAAGTACACGGTGGTGAGGTGGTATTAGCAGGTGCTGTTGAGAACAGGAGTGCCAAGAGACGTGCTGAGGATCTTGCTGAGTCTGTATCTGGCGTAAAGCATATCGAGAACAGGCTACGAATTAAATAGCAGACCAGTCAACTACGCGGTTGTACACGGGTATAAACAAAAAAAGCCCGGAGAAAAACTCCGAGCTTTTTCCAAACGGAAGTTCCGGTATTACTTCACGTGTTTGTTAACAACTTTTGCAAGCTCAAACATTGAGATCTGATCTTTGCCACCGAAAACGGTTTTCAGTTTGCCATCTGCATTGATCATTCTTCTGTTCTTGTTGTCCTGGAGTTTGTTCTTCTTGATGTAGTCCCAGATCTTTTTAATGATCTCAGTTCTTGGAAGAGGTTTTGTTCCGACAACTTCACCTAATTGACTGCTAGGAGTCAGGGGAGCCATGAAGGCTGCGTTAGGCTTTCTTGCTGACTTTTTTTTTGCCGCTTTTTTAGCAGGCTTCTTCTTAGCTGCTTTCTTAGCGGATTTCTTAGCTGCTTTCTTAGGAGCGGCTTTCTTTTTTGCAGCCTTCTTAGGGGCTTTCTTTGCTGCTTTCTTAGCAGACTTTTTCGCTGATTTTGCCATAGCGTTTTTTAATTAGTGGTTTTTAGAGAAAAATTTTTGATGGAGGATTGGCAGGGCGTCCAGGTGATCTTCAGGCGTGAAGGATTCATCCGGTCAAATTGAGTTTCGAATTCTTTGATCTGCTGGTCAGCCATGAACATGAGCTAATCCAAATTTTACTGCAACGAAAATACAGGTGCTATATGAATTATCCTAATGCGGTATACCAGAAGTGATAATTTTTTATTGAGATTCCCCTATGACGCGATGTACTTTCCCCTATGAAAGTCGTCAACCTTTGACGACTGCTACACTGTTTTCCCTAGGAAAGAGCTCCATAAACGACTCTGCTTTCCTGGACAAAAGTCAATTCTTACCTGTGAGTAAGTCATTCTTCTTGAATGTACCTCAACCAATTCTTTAAGCGTTTCTCCTATGAAACCGCCTATAACGCCATCCTTTTCATGAAGAGAATGTAAGTCCTTTCGCCTTTTTACCTGTTCAGGATAACGTCGTCATCTTAGTATGGTGATGACACCTTTCCTTGTAATCGGACTTGCATTCGATCGGATTTCGATGGTGTAGAAGTAAGTATCAGAAGGTAAGTTTTCCCCTTCGAATTTTCCGTCCCACGCCTGGTCCAGAGAATGACTTTGGTAGACTATTCCACCTCGCTTGTCAAAAACACGGATGGTTGCCGAAGTATTTCCACCGTTATTCTGACTCCGGATCACCCACGTGTCATTCGATAAATCATCATTTGGGGTGAATACATTCGGTATATCCAGCACTATCGCCTCACTGATCGCAACATTCTTTGTGTAAACTTTACTGAAAGCTTCCCCGTCATTCAGGCGAAAATGAATGGGACGGTTCCGCGTCTGCGGGATGGTATCATTGTCGTATGTATAGGTTACCGACCGGATAACACTCTGATATTCTGTTAGCGGAGCGACTCCAAGCAAAACCAGGATACCAGTATTCGGGTCGAAGACGGACCGGATGTTAGCGGAAGAAGGTGCGGTAAGGTAGTCTTTGCCCGAGGTAAAAACTTCTCCTTCGATGAATACTTCAGCAAACACCATTACCTCATTATCGGGATCTGTGATGTCAACTTCTTCAGCAATTTCTATAGGGCCGTAGGCAGATGAGTATGGAATGGAGCTCTGGTCGAAAGTACTGAACTGCGGCGGGTCATTCCTTGGTGTTACCAATACCACCACTTTAAAGGTATTGCTTGTAAACGTCGAGTTCTCCACGCGGACAGGAATTTCCAGTGTTCCGCTAAAGTCAGAGGCAGGCGTGACGGTGGTTCCAGCAAACGAATAATGATCACCTGCGCTTACTATAAGCCGGAATCCCGAAGGGTAACTTCCCGATGGATCGTTTACTTCCAGAAGCTGCAATCCAAGAGAAAACACGCTGTCCTCTTCGACAATAATTTCTTTCTGGCTACTGATGCGGAGTTCGTCTTTTTCAACTACAGTGACCGTAAGAAGGAATTGCTCACTCCAGACCGTACCGTCATTCACCCGCACTCCTACGAGGAGGGTTCCAATGAAATTCTGGGACGGCGTAACTATGCTTCCCGATACGGAATAGTTACTTCCGGGAACGATCTGCATTGTAAATGTTCCCGGGTATTCATCATCCGGATCGCTGACAATCAGGTGCGTCAAACGCAAGGTGAGAGGTGTGTTTCGAAAAGTGGTAAGCTCTTGCTGCCCAGTGATCACAGGCTTCACATTCATTGCCGGGGCTGTTACCGTGACTTTAAGGTCAAAAACATTGCTGTCATCCTCGCCATCATTCACCGATACCTTAACGGTAAGGGTACCCGTAAAATTAGCTTCCGGTTTGATAGTGGTTCCTGTGAAAGTATAACCGCTTCCTGCGTAGACCTTAAGCGTGAATCCATTCGGGTAAGTGTCATCGGGGTCTGTTACAAAAAGATGGGATAGTTGTAAACTGAGTGTTTCCGTATTCAGGATCGAAAGCGGGTTTTGTCCGATAATGGTCGGCTTGACATTCTGCACTGGGTTCGGCTCGACAGTGATCGACACATTGAAAGGATCGCTATTGGCTTCGCCGTCATTCACGGTGACGGGGACGCTTAGCTTTCCGGTGAACCCCGGCTGGGCAGTTACCCTGGTACCGCTGACAGAATAATTTGCTCCTCCTGCTATAGCCAATGTAAAACCTGAGGGATAGGTGTCATCGGGATCTGTTACCGTAAGATGTTCAGGCTTAATCTCTATAGATTCACCATCCTTGATCGTCAAGGGCACCTGCCCCGTGATCTCTGGCTTCACATTTCCAGGGGGAGTTGCTTCCACCGCGACCTCCATCGTGAAAGGTGCGCTCAGGTCGGTGCCGTCACTAACGCGTACTGATACAAGAAGCGTCCCTACAAAGGTAGCGTTCGGAGTCACGGTATTTCCCGAGACGGAATAGTTTGCTCCTGAACCCACGGTCAGAGTGAAATCACCGGGAAATATATTGTCCGGATCGGTGACGGTGATGTGTGCAAGCGTAACAGTGAAGGCGGTGCCCTGCATCGTGGAAAGCGGAACCTGACCCGTAATTACCGGCGCAACGTTCTGCGGGGCTGCAGCATTTACAGTGACTGCGAGGTTGAATGGTTCACTCTCGCCTTCACCATCATTCACCGTGACTGGTACGTTGAGTGTTCCAATGAAGCTTTCATCTGGTGTTATTGTCTGACCCACTATTGTGTATCCCGTTCCCGGGGAAAGTGCAAGACTGAATCCTTCGGGATAAGTATCGTCGGGGTCATCCACCATGAGATGGGATAACTGAATTGTAATAGGTTGTCCTTGATCTGTACTCAGGGCGACCTGACCAGTGATCACCGGAGGGATGTTCGTGGGTGTATTTGCGATAACCTCTACAATCAGATCGAACTTAGGACTTGGCTTATTACCATCATTGACAGTCACCTTAACGGTGAGGGTACCCGTAAAACCGGCATCCGGTGTAACTGTGTTTTCATTCACGGAGTAGTTTTTTCCTTTGTCGACTTTAAGTGTAAAATCGTCAGGATATACATTGTCGGGATCTTCGACATGCAGATGTGTGAGAAGGATTTCCAGGGGCGTACCCTGAGGTGTCGAGAGAGGTTCCTGTCCGATGATCTCGGGTTTTTCATTTGGTTGCGCTGAAAGGGATGTCACCACGGTCAAAAGGGTGATCAGAGAGATAATGGTCCGCGCCGGAAAGCGGATGAGGTGAAGGAATCGCGACTTCATGTAATGGAGATGTTAATCGCTGTCTTAAAATCCTTGTACCAACCAAAAGGAGGATCACGCCAGGACGTTTCTCCGACATCGCGGGCTTTATAGTAGTTTTATGTTCGAGACAGAACTGTGCGTGAAGCGATAATCGGAACCGGCTTTTATTAAATTATCCCCAGGATGGGATTTTTCATATTGGCATCAGATTTTTAATAGAGCTTGATCAAATTATTTTCGTAAAATCTCTCTCAATTCACTTTAAAATCTCCGCAAAATCACTCTAATTTATGAGTGTTGACTTAAGGG
>JAEYXN010000252.1 GCA_023431285.1 Bacteroidota bacterium | reverse complement strand
GTCCACCAGAACCTAAAACTTGAATAATCCAATTACAGTGGACATCGTCCACTGTAACCACATCACGAGAATGATCTCTACTTACGGTGGGCCTCGCCCTACGAAGCGCTGCCTCAGCGCGAAGTAGGGCGAATTAATCCGGAAAACCTTTTTTAACTTTCTTTCCTATCGTCTATCCTCGATCCATATTTACTTATGCAATCGTGGACTGTCTACATCTTGCTTTGCGCAGACGGTAAGCCTTATACCGGATGCACCCGCAACTTCGATAAAAGATTAATCAGACATGAATCTGGCGAAGTGAAGTCAACAAGAAAACGGCTTCCACTCACAGTAGTTTTGAAGGCGATCTTCTATGACAAATACAGAGCGTTTGCTTTTGAGAAATACTTGAAAACAGGTTCTGGAATTGCCTTCTCAAGGAGACACTTCTTGCAGGTGGTCAACGAACGAAAAAGAGTACCATGAGGGCTTCCCACTACTTCGCGATACCTCATCGCGAAGTAGGAGTGTAATTAATTCGCCTCCGTTATCGTGTATTTTGAACCCGCCTTCACGATCGTCAGACCATCCACCATACGTTGTTCGTCATTTGCAGCGAAGGTGCTGGTGAAAGTGTATGGCTTGGATACTCTTACGCCGTTCACAGTCGCAGTGTAATTTACATTCTTGGTTGTTGAGTAAAGAAAAATCGCAACCGTGTAGGTACCATCAGCATACAAATTCGGATCGAACTGGATCCGCTCGAACTCACTTGCACGTTCACTTTTCAAAACTCTTACTCCATCTTTGTATACATAAAGATCGAGGTCTGCGTCGCGTAACGCATCATTTACGGTACCTCCGGCTGACCAATCAAGATCGATCTTGATTCCTGATTCATCGGTGATGACGTTAGTTGGGGCGCTTTCTTCATCAGAGCTACATGATGCAATTGAAAGAAATAAAAATGATGCAACGAGTAAGTTGGAAAACTTTTTCATACCAGCGTTTACGTTTTTAATGATAAATGATAACCATCATACTACGTGACTTACATATTATGATGAAGCAAAGATTGGATTTCTGAAATGAACTAGAGATGTGTATGTGGTTGAACTCCCACTTGCGTAATAAATCAACCCTATTGACATCAATTAAAGGATACAAGTCTGAGAAAACAGGCCCGGTGAAAACATAAATATCCCAGTAATAAACAAATTCGCAATAATCGGAGTTGGAACAAATTAGCGCTTCCGAAGTAATAGAATAGCGATAATAGAAAAAACTATAAATGATGCACTCCCTACCTTTACAGTCTCTAAAAACAAAATATGAAAAAGTTACACTTAACCACGATCCTACTCACCGTTGTTCTTACAGCATCGTTTGGACAGAAAGTAGATTTAGACAAATTCAATTTTACATTTGAGTACCGTGATCTCCCTACAATGCCACAGAACGCTGAGTATAACACTTACAGCGTAAAGGTAAATGCGGCGTCGAATATTCGTAATAACTTTGGGGAGTCAGGTATTGAAGACGCTGTAAACATGGAAGGTTGGAAAAAGATTTCTGGCGCAACCGGGCACTTTGTTGTTTCTCTTACTTTGGATGATCTCATCATAAGCAGCTCCCAGATCAACGAACGTGTTGATGTACAGAAAGACAAAGAAGGTAAGGAGACTGGCAGAAAGTATTATTATGCTGCAACTGCCAACTACAGCTGGTCAGGCAAGGCCGTAGTAAAAGATTTCCGCGACGCCACAATAGGAAATTTTTCCCTTGGAAGTAGCACCACAAAAACCTGGACAAGTTCTGAATACAGCACTCGCAAAGAGGCCGCTGATTACTACAATAACAACAGGGAGTCGTTGCGCGACAAATTCGTGCGTGACGAGGTAACTGCCGGAATTAATGAATTGAACTCCTGGTTAAGCAGCACCTATGGGTACTCTAACCGCAAAGAATACGAAATCTTTTGGATCCTCGATGCAAAGAAGCACCCTGAGACCCAGGCTCAGAAAGACATGTGGGAAACTTTCAAACAGGCCGTAGCTACGGTTACTCCTGATGCTCTTTCGGAAGAAACAAAGGAAAAATTTTCAACTGTTATCAAATACTTCGACGAAATCCCTTCAAGATTTACTACTGCTGATAAAGGTGATAAGAAAATGCGCTACGCAAGTTATTACAATAAAGCCAAGATCTACCTGTATCTTGATAACCCTGAAGCGGCGATCAAAGAAGCGGAAAGTCTTATCGCAAATGATTATGATACCGGTGATGGCAAGCGTTTAAAGAAAGAAGCTGAGGCGTTGGCCGAACTATTCAAGAAGAACAACAAATCTTCACGCCACTTCCAGATCGATCTTTCATCTGCTACAGCTCCTACCTTATAAGAAGTTTTGAATTTGAAACCTGAACCCCGGTCTTTGTGGCCGGGGTTTTTGTTTTTTTACAGTGGATCCGATGCCGCATCGCAAATCAGCTTAGGACATCGTCCTACAAGGCGATGCCGCATCGCGAAGTAAGACGTAGTCAACTCCACAATCCTCCTCAAACCATCCGCACGCGGCCGGGATCTCTATGAAAAAACAGGGGTCGCATATCAAATTATCTATCCCTATCTCTACCAATACTTTTTCGATAATTAACCCTCATTTGATCAAACTTATACTGAAGTTCCATAATTCGGTCTTCAACATTTGATTCGGCAGCTGAATCGATTTGCTCCAACGACATGGCGTACTTGAGTGCTAAGGCCTTACGATTAACTCTTTCCAGACGATAGAGCTCATCATAGAAGTGAATTTTCATTTCTTCAAAATCGGGAACGAAGAAAGAAAGGGCTTGATAGGTGGGCGCACGGTACCTGCCTTGATTACTGTTTTTCTTATCATACAAGACAAACCAAGAAATTGTCTCATCGGACTTTTCCACAACCACGTAATTGCCGTTATCTGCAGGAATGTCAGTGGCGATGGAATCCAGATCCTTGTATAGGAAAATGGGCTTCTTCACGACGAAAAAGGTGTCATTCGGCAAGGAAGTAGGAATGCGTATCTTATCTGTCGCTGTTACATACGCATCTAATTTGGCTTCCATTAATTCTCTTCCGAGCGAATCAGTGTTAACAGAACCGTCACGAGCTAAGTCCGCGCCATGCCTTCCACAAGCAATTATCAGAACGGTAAGGTGTAAAATTAGAAGACAATTTCTTATATTCATTTCACCATTGGGGGATTCTGAGATTTTATTCTGATCAGCTCGCATTTTAAAAAGATCCATCATCCTACTATGCGATGCCCCATCGCGAAGTAGGACTATCTCTTCACCACCCTCATCGGCTTCTCCCCCTCTATTCTCAGCAAATACGTTCCCGCAGCAAGACCCGACAAGTCGAAAGTATGTCCCACAACAATACCACTATACAAATCCCGTCCCATATTGTCAGTCACGATGAACTTCTTGCCGATCATATTTCTCATAGGATAAATCACCACCTCGCCGTCCGTCGGATTCGGTGCGTAAAGCGTCTCCGTTTGCTGGGTTGTTTTAAACGTCATCATAATCCCAGGACCTCTACCACCCTGACAGGTCGGGTAAATCTTCAGATCATACTCACGCCCTGGCCTCAGACTCGCCAGCATAAACGTGCTGTCTGTAGTCGTTACCATTGGTCTGGAGTATCCGTCTCTCTCTTTTATCTCTATGTAATATGGGCCCTTCGTTCCATTCGCACTCCAGGACAACTGTGCACTCGAATTGGTTACCATACTTACCCTGGCATCATACACCGCCCTGCAACGCGTCGAAACAGTAGTCCATTGATAAGATTCCATTCCATTGCATACCGCAGCCACCGCCACGGAGTATGTACTCCCCGGCAAAAGGTTGTCCAGCGTGAAAGCTCTCGAAGTCATCTCTCTTGTTTGTGTGATCCCTGTCCCACTTAAAGTATACTGCACGAGGTATCTGCCGGTCTGCGACTCATCCCAGACTGTAAAGCCCACCGAGCTCTCGGTAACGTCATCGACTGAAACATAGATGTCCGGACAATGCGTAACAAAGAAATAATTAGTATATCCAGCTCCGACACCCTCACATTTAGTAGTTCCCCTGACGGTATAACGGGTACCAGGGGTAAGAGAATATATCCACCCATCTGCGGATACAGGTTGCCAGTTCAACTGGTCCATGCTGTATTCAATAATGTACTCGGCCTGATACCCACTCCACCAGTAAACCTGCGCAGCATTGTAGGTCAGGTACGAAACACCCAATCCAACGGCCGCGCAGTCCGTTGTAAACTGAGTGATGTGAAATTCCCCTGAAGCTTCACAACGTGGCCTGTACCGCACGTCGTAAGTCGTCCCGGGTACAAGACCGGTCAAATAAGTTACGTGACGTGGAACCTGTATCCATTGATTTTCACCATTACGGGAATATTCGATTTCAAAGGCGCCGCTATCCGGCATGTAAAACATCACCGAAGTTTGCTCTACGAATCCAACAGAAAAGTTATTTACGTTCTCACAAGGACGGGAAAAAGTCAGATAATGGTATGGCGTATATCCAAGATAACATTTTGCTCTTACCCTCAACCGATATGAGTCAGCCTCACCAAGGTCAAACTGGGTACCGGTAAGTTCCCACCAATCGCTGGTCTCAGGAAAAGCATATTGCATATCCCAGTCGTCAATAGAAGAGCCCGCGGGTAGATGTATCGTTGCAACTCCGTTTGTCACTGTCACCGAAACCAATCGCGCATCAGGACAATCTACCTCTGCATTCTGCCATACTTCAAGTCTGTAGGCCCCCGGATAATAAGCATAAAGGAGAACCACGTCTGGTCTTCCGTCACCACTGAGATCATTCACTACTATACCTGACTCACCGTACTCCTCGCCATTCCCGCCAAATACTCCTGCTATTCTAAAAGTCGAGTCCGTCAACTCACTACCAGGTGTCCCGGTATTCTTCATGAAGTAGAATTGTTTGCTGCGCTGTGAGACGAGCATATCAACATTTCCATCACCGTCAATGTCTCCAGCCTTTAGGGTGCTGGCCATCATATCATTCAGGGGAATCAGCGGTGGAGTGAACCCTGGTGTGGGTGAGTCACCCGAGTTTTCAAGGACCATCATATTAGAAACCTCCTGAGGAAACACAACCGCTACATCATTCCATCCATCTTTGTTAAAGTCATGCGAAATACTTTTGGTCTGTATGCCACGCGAAGGAACGGTTATGTTTGTTTCAGTGAACGCGATATGACCCGGAGTGCTTTCGTTGACAAGTAAAGAAAAGAAATCGCGATCATAAACGTCCGTAAACAAATCAGCAGCACCATCCTTGTTGAGATCGGCCATAGAAAAATTCTCAAGCCAGTACGGCAGCGTTAAAGAGAACTGTTCCTGGAAATTATCGGGTAATACAATTCCTTTCTGGTTCCTGTTTCGATATACGTTGACTATGGTGCTCTGTCCGCTGACCATCACAGCATTTGCAATGTCTGTGCGGCCGTCACCGTCGAAGTCATGACAAACGAATCGGTTGGTGTCAGCTATGGGAAGATCTACTGGCACCCCAAAGAAAATATATCCGGGAACAGACAAGTTCGGATATATGCGTATTCCATTCCCGAAAACCCCAACGATATCTTTCTTTCCATTGCCGTCCATGTCCGCAAGCAGAATGTTAGTCAATCCCGAAGCGGGATACGATATACGCAGGAAGGATTGGTCCGTAAGGTCTATGCCCTGATGAACATTCTGATAGAATGCCAGGCCGTTGTATTGTTGGGCAATGATATCCGGTTTACCATCTCCATCCACATCATCAACCAGTACCTTATCAATGTCTGTGTCATAAATTCCTATTCGTCTCTGAAGACTTGAATGTCCAAAATTGCCAGTGAATGTGGGCACAAATTCAGCCGATGATTGTCCCGTCAATCCCGTCTCCGCGTCTAACACTGAGATCGAGCCGAAAGATGCACCTTCAGGAACGTGCACGTGAATCTCATTAGAAGTAGAGCTGCTTGCGACTGCCCTGGTGGCCCCAAACATGACAACGTTATTCTGAGGGTTGGGATTAAAACCTGTTCCCGTGATAACCATCCCCGTTCCCGCCTCGCCTTTCTCCGGAGTGAAAGAAAGAATCACAGGCTTGTTTGCTGTAAAGAAAGTCAGCAATCCCGAGCTGGCATTAGAGAAACTGTTTTGGGCAGTCACTTTGTAATAATATGTCTTCCGCGCTTCGAGACCTTCTATCGACGCCGACACAGGCACAAACACCGAAACATCCGAGATGGGGTACCATGGGGTTGTCTGGCCAAGTGCAGGAGTCAATCCATATTCAAAACGATACGACGTCATGAGGCTGTTCGGATTAATATCGGCAAACACGGTAGCCTTAGTGGCCGTCGCATTAACGGTTTGATTCAACCTCACCAAGGGTGATAGCGATAGGGTTGTAAACTCTTCCAGTCTCGAATATGAGCTTCCGCTCTCGTTGGTGGCCACAAGCCTGAGGTAATATTTCGTCAAGGGGAGCAAACCTGTCAGAACGTATTCAATGGATCCGCTGTACGCCATCGGTGGTGTGGCACTACCTAATCCACTGTTCAATCCATATTCGATATGGTAGGTCACACTTTCTCCTCTCGGTACGATCGTCGATTCAATCTGTACTGTAGTGCCAGTGACGTTGGACAGCTCAAAGGTCGTGATGATAGGCTCATTGGTTACGCCTACGGCATCCCACGCCTTCCTTACCTGTTCATAAACAGAAGAATTCATACCAAACAAGTCCGCGGCAGCAAATAATGATCCGATGCGCGAGTCCAGGTATTCAGAGGAGCTTCCCAGGTACTCAGTCAGGTTTCGGTAAGCAATATTGGTCGCTGCTTCAATTCCGATTGCGTCGACCTCGTAGCTTCTGTTGTGATCATTGATTCCGTTCCCGCCTTCACACAACAGATAAAACCAGAAGTTCTGCACACCGGAGTTGTAATGTACGCCACCATTGTCAAGGCCACTGGTGAACCACAGGTCTCCGAGGTAAGTATCCGGATGCTGCTTCAGGTTCGGATTGCTCATGTCCCTCAATCCACCCGGTTGAAAGTGTTTGGCAATCTGCCATGTGGCGGTATCTCCGAAGAGGTCGAACTCAATCGCCTTCCCAAGAATATCGGAGAATGACTCGTTCAGCGCTCCCGATTCATAATAATATTGGAGTCCGGCTTCATATTGTGTAACACCATGTGTGAACTCATGCGCAACAACATCCAGCTCGACAAGCGGATTATTATTGCTTCCATCCCCAAACGCAAGAGCTCTTCCGTTCCAGAAGGCATTATCGAAATTCTCATCAACATGGACGTATGATTTTA
>JAEYXN010000164.1 GCA_023431285.1 Bacteroidota bacterium | reverse complement strand
ACAAGGGACGCGCGTTCATCAAATACAGTTTTCCGTAACTTTGAAATTTGAATGCCAGAGCCTTCTCCTAACAACCAATGACATCAATCAAAGACACCGTTCTTAACGTTTCCGTTCTCGTCATTCTTTTGTTTTCCTTTCAGGTATCCGCTCAGCAACCCCGGAATTTGGTTTTTGAGGGCGCTGGCGTTCGAGGTTTAGCATACGCCGGAGCGGTCGCCGCATTGGAGGAACGCAATATACTTGGCGATGTCAAACGAGTAGGCGGAACTTCCGCGGGAGCGATTATCGCATTAGCGTTATCGCTCAATTATAATAGTACGGAAATAGAAACTATCGTCTCTGAGATGAAACTGCAAAAGTTTAATGACGGACGATTCTTCTTTATCGGAGGACTCTCAAGAATGCGAAAAGATTACGGCTGGTATCGTGGGGAAGCCTTCTTGAGGTGGCTTGGGGAAATCATCGAGAAAAAAACCGGAACATCTGATATCACCTTTGCAGAATTAACTAACCGTGGTTTTCGGCAGTTGTATGTTACCGGCACCAGCCTGAATAATCAAAGGCTTATTGTTTTCTCGTCGGAAAATTATCCTGACATGAAGATCAAAGATGCCGTACGAATTAGTATGTCAATACCGTTGTATTTCCGGGCGGTATGTATCGATGAAAAAGGTGTCGTATGTAATTGCCGGAAATCGCCTTATGCCGATCTCGTTATTGATGGCGGCATGACCGGAAACTATCCTATCACAATGTTTGATTCCGTCGATGCTTCGGGAATCAGGATCGCGAATCGTGAGACGCTCGGAATAAAAATCGACACGCCGGAACAAATAGAATCAGACCATAATCACCTTGGTCTTGCACCCGCATCGATCAGGAATTTCAGAGGATACTTGTCGGCATTCTACAATTACACTATTGAAAATTTAAACAGACAGTCGTTACGCGAAGATGACTGGTCACGCACTGTTTCCATCAGCTCAGGTGAGATTGGTGCACGCATCAGAAAACTTTCACCTCAGGAAAAGGAAACGCTTACACGAAATGGACGCCAGGCTGTTGAGGCATTCCTGGACAACCACCGAAAGTAAATGAACACTGAGGGAAATTATTCAACATATAGCCATACCGTTGGAATATATCCACAACGATCATTTGAATTCATTCATTTTTTGATGGCAGTTCTCTGGCATCGCTTTTATCGTTAATATAATCGTTGGTCATTCAGGGAGTGGCACTGACTTAAGTTTCTTAAGCCAATGCCTGAGAATATATCCTTATTACCTGCTCCGGATAATGCCGGCGAAGGAAGAGTGATTAACAAGAAAAGAGAGGCTGTCGCGCTTCTGCAAGACGGCCTCTCAATTTTTAGTTTGACTTAAATAACCAAGGAGGGTTTTATGTTAGAGGAAAACAAGAGTTACGAAGCTGACAACCGCACTGGTATCAACCATGAAGGTGCCAACGCAAACCGGCCCGTCCAGCGCCTCACCGCAACATCCATCATTGGAGACAGCGTTGAGAACAGCAAGGGTGAGCAACTCGGAAAGATTGATAATCTCATGATAAATCTGAGGACGGGGAAAGTTGAGTACGCCGTTATTGAACATGGCGGTCTGTTAGGAGTCGGTTCGAAGTTGTTCGCCATTCCATTCGAAGAACTCCGCGTTGACGAAACCAAAGAAGTTTTTGTCCTGAACAGGGATAAGGACTACGTGAAAGAGTCACCTGGATTTGATTCGAATCACTGGCCTGCTACAAATGACCATTCGTATTTCGATAGTGTCAACTCGTACTATAACCGACCTCCGGTAACGCCGTTTCCATAGCCTTCGGGTGAAGGAATGTGGTAAGAAAGAAGCAGCTCATCGCTGCTTCTTTTTTTTATGTCATCTTCATGTAAGTTTATCGGCCCGGATGCAAGCGAATGTTTCCTCGAAAATTCTGAACTTCGCGCAAACCATCCGTGAGTATCCCGAGAATCATTTGTGTACTAATTCTGATCTCCATTCAGGGCTACAGTCAGTCTCCAATAGCTGAGTCCATAGACTGGTTCGATTCATTTTTTCAACATCCTCATAAAGGCCTCTCGGAGTCGACATTGATCGATTTGAGAAAAAAGATCTTAACTGCAACCTCTGAAGGTGATCCCGAGCGGATCGCAAGCTTGAGAAAAGAACTCGGCCTGGTCCAGGTTTCGCGATTGACTTTTTATGATAGTGCATACCTCAATCTTTTTACTGCCTTACAGATCGAAGACTCTCTTGGTCTGAAAGAGGAAAAGATCACAACGTATTTAGGTCTCGCTAAAGTTTTTGAAGAAATCGGCGAGTATGAGAAGGGCATCGAAATGCTCGATAACGCAATTGAAACAAGCCGTCCCTTTGGAGACGATAACGTACTGGTGTATCTCCTGAATTTCCAGGGACAACTCTATACTCTTAACGGTGCTCGCGACCTTGCTGCAGACTGTTACAACGTAGTCCTAAATAAATCGAAAGATCTCTCATCAAAATTACCTCAGGCTGAAGCACTTTTCAACCTCGGGCAGCTTCATCGTGAAGCGCGGGAGTACGCCAAGGCACTGGAATCACACAAGCAAGGACTTGAAATTTTCCGCGAACTAAAGGAGAAGTCTTCGGAAGCGCGTGCATTGAATGAAATTGGAGAGGTGTACCAACACTTGAAGAATCCTGAAAAAGCACTGGCCAATTTTGTTATTGCTTTACAATTGCGAACAGTCCTAAAAGAAGAACGCGGACTTGCAGAAACTTATAATAACATCGGCATCCTTTATTTCAATCAGAAAAATTATGCTCGATCAATCGCCAACCTTCAGCTTGCGCTGCAGAATGCGTCCACCTCACAATGGGCAGAAGAGTCTGCTATCAGTTACGATTATCTAAGCCACTGTTTCAAATCGATTGGTGATTTCAAGCGAGCTCTCGAGTACAAGGAACTATCCACTCAAATGGTGGACATGGCGCAGGCGGAGAGAATGGAGCACGCATTGAGTGATCAGCAAAATCGTTATGAAATCTCTAAGAAAGAAACCAGGATCCGTGAACTTCAGATCGCGCAAAAAGAACGTGAACTGACGATTAAGACACAAAGAAAGGTACAGAGTTTCCTGACTGTATTGGTTGGATTCGGCGTCATCATAGTTTTATTGATCCTGTACATGTATCTCATCAAGCGCCGGGCAAACATCTCGCTGGAAGCCGCGCACGCGAAGGTTCATCGTCAAAATCAGGAGTTACAAAATCTGAACGCGACCAAAGACAAATTCTTCTCAATTATCAGCCACGATCTTAAAGGGCCGTTAAACTCGTTCATGTCGTTCTCACGGATGTTGATCAATCATACCGACAGTCTTACGAAAGAAGAGATTCAAATGCTTGCGCGTGAAATTGACAAGAACCTGAAGAACCTCTTGTCGCTGCTTGAAAATCTTTTGGAATGGTCGAGGTCGCAGACAGGAAACATAGAGTTCAATCCCGAAGCGGTAGACTTATTTGAGTTGATCCGTCAGAATGGCGAACTCCTCGCCACGCAGGCCAGGAACAAAAATATCAATTTGACTTTCGAAACAGGGGTGGGCTGTTTTGTTAATGTTCATAAACAGTCGATCAACACCGTGATCAGAAATCTGATTTCGAACGCCATAAAATTCACTCCAGCAGGAGGCACCGTAGATGTATCGTTGCAACAAACCAGTGGCAATGTCCGGTTGAGTGTAAAAGACACCGGCGTGGGCATGTCAGAGGATGTGATCGGGAAATTATTCCGGATTGACACGAAGTACACTACTCAAGGTACTTCGAATGAGAAAGGTACCGGTCTGGGGCTTATTCTTTGCAAGGATTTCGTTCAGAAAAACGGGGGAACTATCGGCGTGACCAGCAGCCCGGGACAAGGTTCGACATTCTATTTCACCCTGAAGATGCAGCCGGTGTCAACGGCCGTGCCGGAGCCTGTTGTGTGACCACGTAGTAAACGAAAAACTGGCCATGGATTAAGATTTCGAAGGTTTCCTGAAGCCTGATGTATAATTGTAGTACTCTTCCGCTCCCCTGATGTAGTATTGTTGTGCCGCAGAATTTTGGTCGTACACCCGACCCATCGATCTTTCGGCGAACTTAATCCAGAGATAGCATGCAATTGAAAGCGGTTCTTTTCCTGTCAGCATTATTATTCCTTACCATCGCGTCGGGATGTGATGATGACTCGGGTGGTAATGTAATTCTACCATCCAATTTACAGATAACAATTACCCAGAATGCCGAGAATCCGGCAGAAGTAACGGTGACTGCTACAGCAGACAATGTGGCATACTATAATTTTTACTTTGGCGATGAAACACCAGGGACTCCTGTGGAAAGTCTTGACGGGGTGGAAACCCACGTCTACAAAACTGCAGGCACCTTTACAATCAAGGTCAACGCTCACGCTACTGCAAATGATCTGATCTCCGGGACCAAAGAGGTAACAATAAGTCTTGAGATTTCTGATGAGGGTTACGTCAGCCCGGCTACGCGCGACGGGTTCACATTGATGTGGGAAGACAACTTCGAAGGCACTGCGTTGAATACCGCAAACTGGAACTATGAAATCGGGACAGGAAGCAATGGTTGGGGAAATAATGAACTACAATATTATCGTCAGGAGAACACTACGGTGGCGGATGGTTTCCTTGTCATCACCGCGAAAAAGGAATCATTTTCAGGAAGCAGCTACACTTCCTCCAGATTAACGACGCAAGGAAAGAAAGAATTCAAGTATGGTCGAATCGACATAAGAGCAAAAATTCCGCATGGACAAGGGATCTGGCCTGCACTTTGGATGCTCGGGGCGAATATCTCGGGAACGCCCTGGCCAGCTTGTGGAGAAATTGATATCATGGAAATGATTGGCGGAAGCAACAGGGAAAATACCGTACATGGAACGGTGCACTGGAGCGATCCTTCAAACCAGCATGCGTACTATGGCGGAAGCAAAACCATAGCTTCCGGATTTTATTCCGATCAGTTCCATGTCTACAGTATAGAATGGGATGAGTCGCTCATCAAGTGGTACGTCGACGATGTGTTTTTTCACCAAATCGACATCACCCCTGCAGCCCTCAGTGAGCTTCACGGTCCACACTTCCTGATCTTCAACGTGGCCGTTGGAGGAAACTGGCCAGGGTCACCAAATAGTGCCACAATATTTCCTCAGAAAATGATCGTTGACTATATCCGGGTGTTTCAGGAATAGCTTAGGCTAGAGTGCGCTTCGCTTGATGCGCACTCACGCTTTCTCAACGATCAGCGATATAGTCTCTTTTCCGTCCTCGGTTTTTGGCCGCACCACAAGTGGATCAGAAACAATTTTCGCAGTTTCTTCATTACCCTCACACAAAACAGTAACAGTTTTCCCTTTCGCAAACTGCTGCTCCTCATTCGGCGAAACAGTCACGCGCACCTGCACACTGTTCCCGTCCTTAAAGTCTTGAATGGTTGTCCCCTCAGAGGAGGATAAATTGATGGTTCCCATAC
Organism: Bacteroidota bacterium; assembly: GCA_023431285.1. Taxonomy (GTDB): domain Bacteria; phylum Bacteroidota; class Bacteroidia; order Cytophagales; family Cyclobacteriaceae; genus Ohtaekwangia. The sequence goes on along the minus strand of JAEYXN010000164.1, from coordinate 9,954 downwards.
TCTTCTTTTTTGAAGACTTATAAAAAATTAATACCAGCCGCCTATCTAACGTGTGGGCTGGATTAAAAATGGCACTCCATTTGAATTCAAGGTTCACCACAGATCATGAAACAACTACTCGCGATTCCTTTACTCGTAATACTATCTTCATGGGTGACTCCGTCTGCAGACGACGCAATGTTGTGGGACGAAAGCAGAAAACTTCAATGGACTGACTTCAAAGGAGCAATAGATATTAACTCCCATGCAGACGCTGCAACAGCGGTCAATATTTCAGCGCGGCCATTCCGAAAAGGGAAGAAATTATTTTACAACGTGGAAGCAATCTTCATCCCATCACAATCATGGTACAAATCGCAATCGGACCAACTACTGCGGCATGAGCAGCTACATTTCGATCTGGCGGAATTGTATGCGCGTAGAGTTCGGAAGAAAATTTCTGAATATCGGCAGATGGGGGTCACTAACGTAAGAGATATCAATGAAGCCATTTCAGATGTCCTCCGCGAAAGCAACGAAGCCGACATCAGGTATGATATGGAGTCATTACACGGATCGTTACCCGATGTACAGGAACGTTGGGAAAAGCAAGTTCAAACCGAACTTCAACTGTACACATCATTCAGTCGTGAGCGTTGGAAATAGAAAGTCTTACGCTGCCGAAAGCATTGCAAACTTCTTTCTGTATTCTTTGACAGCAAGTTCCTTTGCTTTGGCTTCAAGCATCACATCAACGTCGCGGCCATAAACATTCACAGGCTCATAAATGAAATCTGCATGTGCAGCCTCGACAGCGCTTTCATCTTCAAACAATTTCTTTGCACTGGAGTAATGAACCACTGGAGTAATGGAATCGGGCCATGTAGAAAGCGCCAGATCGAAAGCTTCCGTTTCACTCAGGCCACCAGTACAGTATCGGTGATGAAGATAATCGAAAACAATTGGCACCCCTGTTTTCTCATGAACGTACCGAAGATCGTTGACGGAAAACATATTTGGTTTATCATCATTCTCCACAGTGAGTCTACTGGCTGCCGAGGGAGAAAGGAGCTTTACATTCTCGCAGAAGCGTTGCAACGAAGCTGGTTTGTCGCCGTAGGAGGCTCCTACATGAATATTGATCTTCGCGAACGGAGTTGACGGGAGCCCCATGAGATCCATAATCTCACCATGTTGTCTCAACTCTTTCAGCGTATTCCGGAGCACTTTCGGATTAGCCGTAGCCAAAACGTTGAATGGACCAGGATGAAACGTAAGCCGTACATCATGTTTGGCTGCTAATTTACCTACTGCCTCCAGACGTCTCCTGATCTCGCCAAAATCAGGGAGGTCATGTAATTCATATTCGCTCATCCAGGGAAACATGTCGCTGCTCATCCTGTAAAAGAATATCTTATAACGAACGTTCCACTCTACAACCTTCGCGAGGTCACTTACATTCCTCAGTGCCTGCTCAGAGGCATAGGAAATTCCTTTTGTCATAAAGGTCTTCTTCATCATTGACCTATTGACAAAAATATCTTTCTCAGCGAGCGTGTTATTTATGCAGGCGTAACCGATTCGCATCAGACTCATTATTCTGATAACCATTAATAGCAGTGAAAGTTCAAAAATTCCTCAGATGAGAGGAAGGCGAATTGAGCATTCGGTTCCTTTACCTTCAACGCTGGAGATGACAATCTTGCCCGCGTGGACATTGATGATTCGATCCACCAGTGCGAGTCCCAGACCTGCGCCGGGAATATTGCTGACATTTGACGCCCGATAGAGCGGAGACCGGATTCGTTCGAGATCGGTATCGGGAATGCCAATGCCATTGTCGGAGATACTGATGAGACATTCATCTCCTTCCCTGGTGACGACCATATCTATTTTACCAGAAGAGTATTTGACAGCATTATCCAGCACATTCAGAAGTGCGTTCTCAAGTAAATGGTAATTTCCAAGGACAGAAATGTTACGTTCCGTCGAACTCAAATCGATGGCCCGTTGAGGATGGTGAATGCCGATTGTTTTCACTGCATTCTCGCATAGCTCATGAATGTTAACTGACTCCATCTCGGATTGCCGCGCAGTTCCTTCTTCCAGACGGGCAAGAGTCAGTAGTCCCTGCGTTGTTTTGACCAGACGCTCAGTTTCATCAAGAACGACAGACAGCGTTCTCTTGTAGTCATCTACATTGCGCTCACGTGTCAACGCGAGTTCCGCCTCGGCCATGATCGCGGTAAGCGGAGTCTTCAATTCGTGAGACGCATGCTGAACGAATCTTTTCTGTGCTACGAAGGCACGCTCAATCCTGTTAAGCAGAGCGTTGAATGTCAGAATGAGTTCGTCAATCTCATCAAGTTGCGTTATATCCTTCTTTAATTTCAACCGGTAGCTGAGATTATCCTCCGTAATCTTATTAACATCATTCACGACATGCTTTACCGGCTGCAGTGCATTGCTTGAAAAATACAATCCCGCGAGATAGGCGAGCACAAGACTGACGAACCATCCCGCGATCATGGCCTTTACAAGAATTTCAAGCTCATGTGCCCCTGCAACATCGGTAGCGGATACGAACACGAGATAGGTCTTGCCCTGAACGCTATACTTTCTTCCGACGCTGCTTATCTTTTCTCTGTCAGCATTAAAAATATCATGCGTTCTTAAAAATGTGATCCAGGTTCGGGGAACATCGAAGTCACCCTGGGAATGAAGTAGTACTCCATCGTACGAATAGATGCTTGTCTTTGGATCGATCAGTAGAATAGAGCCCGGCTCGATCACCTCGCGCACATCGGGCGTTGCATAATGAATAACTTCAAGCCGTGATTGCTGAGCGAGCCTTTCGGTGAAGTCCGATTGAACCACGCCTCGTGTAATAATGTAGGTGATGAGAAGTATCGCTCCCGTGAGCAACGCACTCACTAACGTAAACCGAAGGGCGAGGCGTTGTCCGATTTTCATGCGTCAGGAACTTTCAAAATATAGCCAAACCCTGTAACGGTATGAATAAGCTTCCGCCCGAATGGTTTGTCTATCTTATTCCGAAGATAGTTAATATATACATCAATGAAGTTTGTTCCAGTTTCAAAATCCAGTCCCCATACGGATTGAGCGATCTCCTGCCGAGAACGAACCTTGCCAACATTCTTGGCGAGGTACTCAAGAAGAGAGTACTCTTTCGCAGTGAGCTGAATCTGTTTACCACCGCGTTTCACGAGCCTTGCATCAAAGTCGATGGACAGATCATCGAGCACAAACACCACACTCTTCCCGGTATTTTCAGATTCACCCGAAGGATGTTTTATCACGCGACGACGTGTCAACGCCTTAATTCTCGCATAAAGCTCATTGAAACGGAAAGGCTTTGGAAGATAATCATCCGCGCCAGCTTCCAGGCCAGTGACAATGTCATCGCTCATTCCGAGAGCTGTTAGCATAAGCACTGGCGTTGCTTCGTCGTTCTCACGAAGACGCTTGCACAGTTCAAGCCCGCTCATTCTTGGAAGGTTAATATCCAGGAGAATAAGGTCATGTTTGTCGCTCGTAGCCATATTCAAACCCGATTCACCATCGAACGCTACTGCAACATCATATCCCTCTTCAGCGAGGCCACGCTTCAGTACCTCGGAGACTTTAACTTCGTCCTCAATCACAAGAATCTTCATATCAACGAATTAACTTGCCAATATAGTTAGCAATTCATCACCGGGCCACGCTCTAATTGAAATCTAACGACGAACTACTCAGAATTATTTGGAAACGTACTGATTCCCGTCAAAAGAGAACTTTTCCAGGGCGGTTGCTACTACATTTCCGTTCTGCCTGTTTTCAAAAGATACCTCAATGTCATACAATCCATTCGTCGAGGTCTTTAATACATTGATTCTCCTGCGCTTCGCCGATGTGTTCTGAGTGTCATCCTTTGAGGCTTCGTAAGCCTCAATATCAGTTTCCTCCAAAGCAACCTTCAAAATTGGTCGTAGGCTCCGCTCATCCGCGATAAAATATTCTGCCCATTGATCCTTATGCAGATTGATGTCACCGCCCTCTGATGCAGATGTCACTTTAAGAACAAAACATTCCGCGTTGCTGCTCAGTTTTTCCAGAGAAACAGAGACAATCGTTGTTGACTGACCTTCAGACCCCTCAAAAACTATCTTGTCACGAAGAATTGGCTGACCATTCGAATCACGACCTATAACAAGAAGGTCATAATACTCTTGATCGACAAAATCACCACGAAGCGTCATTAAGAAAACTCTTCGGCTGCATTGACCGTCCTTTACGAAAAGATTTCCATCGAGTAAGAGCGCATCCGTAATTATATAACCAGGAGTGTTCAATGTATCGTCGGGAGAAACAGATACGAGCGTATCGGGGCTGTACAACTTCCGAAGAAGCTCGCTCAGATTCTCCTGGCGTCCGAATAACTCGAAAGCCTGATCGGACAGATCATCCTTCACAGCAAAAGAAGTCACTTCAGAAAAGTCTTCATATCCAGGTATTGCAACGGAGTCAATGGCAGTCGCGCCCTCTTTTCCCGGCGCGCATGCAGAGATCACTAGAATCAGTAAACAAAAAATTCTCATGATACCCATGTTATTTCAGAGTCGAACAATCAATTACAAACCTGTATCGGACATCACCTTTCAGCATTCGATCATACGCTTCATTGACGTATGAAACCGGAATTACCTCAACATCCGAGACAATATTATGCTCTGCGCAATAGTCCAGCATCTCCTGAGTTTCCGCGATCCCGCCGATCATGGATCCCGCGATGCTTCTCCGGTGTGTGATCAGACTGAATGCAGCTATCGCTGTAGGTGTTGGTGGAGCGCCTACACAAATATGAACTCCATCGGTTTTTAACATCCTGAGATAAACATTGTAATCATGCGGCGCCGATACCGTATCCAGGATAAAATCAAAATGACCGCGAAGTGATTTGACTTGTCCTTTATCTGTTGTTAAAACAAAATGATGAGCTCCCAACCTTCGAGCATCATCTTCCTTTGAAGGAGAAGTACTGAGCATTGTCACCTCCGCTCCAAATGATGTAGCGAATTTGACAGCCATATGTCCGAGGCCACCGAGACCAAGCACAGCTACGCGATATCCCTTACCCACTTTCCAGTGACGCAATGGCGAATAAGTGGTGATCCCCGCGCACAACAGAGGCGCTGCACCTTCGAGAGGAAGTGATGGAGATATTCTCAGAACAAAGCCTTCATCAACGACAATCTTATCTGAGTATCCTCCATACGTTGGCGTTCTTCCGTCACGCTCAAGGCTGTTATAAGTTCCTACATTGCCTTCTGCGCAATATTGTTCCAGTCCATCGCGACAATATTCACACTCCCGGCAGGAGTCTACCATACAACCAACGCCGACCAGATCACCTGCTTTGAATTTCGAAACCTGAGTACCCGTTGCCGTGACGCGTCCCACAATCTCATGACCCGGCACCATCGGAAAAATCGATCCACCCCATTCATCCCGGACCTGATGTATATCGGAGTGGCAGACACCACAGAACAGAATGTCAAATGCCACGTCTTTTGGCTTTAGGTCTCTTCGTTTAAAGGTATATGGAGCAAGTGGACTTGTTGCTGATAATGCTGCGTACGCTTTTGCTGTACTCATGATATTTCTGTTAATCAGGATTTGAAGTTACTATCTGGCGACGACTTTTCAGATGATGTTTTTCTCAACATTGCTATCTCGGCAATCCTATGTTTTCTTTTTCTATACAGGTCGGCCACATCGAAGATAATGGCACACAATGCAACCCATATCAACCCTCCAATGAATCCGGCTGCAACATCTGAAGGATAATGAACCCCCAGGTAAATTCGGCTAATACCAATAGAAAGAATAATCAATGTGAGAAGACCGATCAAAACGATTCGCAAAGACCTGTTCATGCGGTATCGGACTGTGAGGAAGATCAGGAATCCATAAAATCCCATGGCACTCATCGCGTGACCACTTGGATAACTGAGCGTGTACACTTCCACAAGATGCTCGCTTGCAGGGCGTGCCCGGTTGATGATCTCTTTTAGTACAACATTTGATCCTGACGAAAGGATCAGAACGGCAACAGTCTGCACAATGAACTTCCAGTTTCGGTGGCGAAGGAAAAAATAAAGTGTCAGGGCAATGGTCATGGCGACATATCCGAATTGCGCCCCCACATTTGTCATAAATATAAAAAAGATCGTGAGCCATCCGGTCCGAAAAGAGATTACAAAGTCTGACACTCTTTCATCGAACGCGACAAGCTGATTTTGAGCCAGCTCTTCTGTCAATTCGACAAACGCTTTCAGGCCAACACAAAAAAGAATAAAGGCTGCAACAATTGTGAGGTAGTAAGGCAGGTCCTCATTCTGGTAGTGCAATCGTTCCTTGAAGAAACTGCGAATAGCCTGAATTATCTTCTTTAATAATGCTTCCATTGACCGGGTGATCGGTGGACCGAAAATAGCATGCCACCGCCCGGAAGTTAGTATAGATACACATTAATGGAAATCCCGTCCGGCAAAAGCAATTGGCTATCGGGATAAGATATCTCGCCGGCTGGTTGATTGATGTTGCGGGAAGAATGAGAGCAGCACCACGACTGTGCTCCTCTCGTTTTAAATGAATCTAATTTTTTTTATAGAAGACGAACTCTCCACCTTCATCCCCTGCGCCCTTTAATGGGTTACCCAACGGAGTCTGGTCAGCTTTCTCGGCCACCTTCACTTTCACATATTGAATGAGTTCAGAAGCTACGAACTTTTCCTTCTCATTATTTTTCAAAAACTCAATAACTGTAGAAGTGAAGGGACTATTTTGATTGAGGCTGCCATCAGATACAACTTCAAGGCGTCCGGATGCAAGGCCCCATCGCGATCTAAACTTCTCCACGTTGTCGGCATATCCACGCTTAGAATCTGAGAAGAGAGAGCCCGAGAAACATGCATCAGCGATAAGGAACGTGTGCTGCGAATTCATTGTACCAATAATCTTTAGCAGATCAGAATTTGAAAGGTAATCTCCGGTCGAACCCACTTTCCCTTCCACCGGGACCCAATAGCCTTCGTTCAGAAGTTCGTCGTAGTATCCATGACCAGAATAATATATCAGCACATTGTCCTGAGGCGTGATCTGTTCAATAAGGCTCCGCAAACTCTTGTAGATATTGCTCCTCGTGGCTTGCTCGTTCTTCAGCATAACAACGTTGCTGAAATCAAAGCCATAGTGCGACATCAATGTAGAGGCAATATCATTGGCGTCCTTCACCGCGTTATTGAGTTTTGGCCAGCTTTCATATTCGTTGATACCAACCACGAATAAGTAATTCTTCGCTTTGGCCACATCATACTCCTCGCCATCAAGATTCTTTCTGGTGATCACAAATTTCTTGACGGCGATATTATCATTGACATCTACCGTTTCGATATTGACATGATTATCACCCATAGCGAGTGGAAGGTGAAGAACAAAGTTTCCGTTCTCTTTCAGAGGAGTTTCAATACCATTGATCTTTAACGAACGAACGCCGGAATCATCAACTACAATTCCTTTGATGCTGATGAAATCCTGTGAATACCTGTAACGATCATTGGTGATGTTCGGAGGATTCGATACAAGTATCTGCGGCGGATTATGATCCTTGGTGTCTTTCACTTTATAAACGGGAGAAATATTTAAAGCCGAGACATCCAGAACGCGGATACCCTTAAATTCCTCCACAAGCGCCAGCTCTTTACCATCGCTTCTGAAACACAGCCCATGAATCGGAGTCTGCAATTCAGACACACGTTGGCTCAAGTGCTTCTTGTCGATCGAATAAAGAAAACAGTTACCCTTTTCATCGCCACTGGCAACGTATTTCCCGTCATCGCTAAACTTCACAGAAGTGACCCAGCCTTTTGCATCGTCGAATTTAAGCGATGGGTTTCCCTTAATATCACTGATCAACAACATCCCGTCGTCGTCTCCACTGGCAATTTGAGTGCCCTCGGGGTTGAAGTCTACCCCACGCACCCATCCATTGTGAAGCTTCTTATTAAGAATTACCGATCCATCAGCGGCGCTGTATACCACAATCTTTCCATCCCCACCACCGGTAATAAGCATCTTCCCATCGCGTGATGCAGCCAGTGACCGGATAGGCTTGACGTGCTCTGACTTCTGAAAGATAATCTTCTCTGATTCCACATCGTACACTGCAAGATGCTTATCAGTAATGAAAGCGATCCTCGTGCGCCCGACAAAAACCGCCGTAATAATATCGGCATCCGATCTAAATGTCTTTAGGACAGCATCGTTTGACACATCGACCAGTGAAAAACTTTTGTCTGCAGAAACCACTAAAAGATAATTTCCAAATTCGTCGTATCTCAGCGTACGGACATTCGCCTTTGAGACTTTTATCTTCCTGGCCAATGTAGATGTTCCCGCTGTGTAAAGAAGGACATCATTGCCTTCATTGATTGCAAGGAATGTCCTGTCCGGAGAAAACGCCACTGCTATAGACTGAGTCGACCCCAGCTTTGACTTCACAGCCTTCTGAGCGAGAGTTGTTCCTGATACTCCAAGGAACAGCGCTACCAATAATATGATTCTGATCATTAGTCGTGCTATTTCTTTTGTAATAATTTCAACGAAAGACCTGACTGAATATACAATCCGCCTATTTCGGCATCATTCTCCATGCTGAACTCCTTCGGAAGAAAGGCATAGTTCGCTTCAAACAGATTGAAATTAAGCTTTCTTGACAGCTTGATCATCATGCCGACTCCGCCACTATACGAAAACTTCGAATCACCAATTGTAAACGGACCCGCGTCTTCAACAAACTCAAACTTTCCAGCCCTTCCAACAACGTAAGCTCTAAATGCGCGTTTGCGGCTTGTGGTGAGCTGTAATGACAGACCGTACATTGCGTAATCATAGTCTGTCGTGTACTCGCTATAGTTATAATAATTATACTGCTCGTATTCAAAAGCACCGGGAACTACACTTTTGGAATAAAATGCACCCACTCCGATGAAACTCTTAGGGAAGAACAATACCTCCGCGGAAAATCCCACAGGAAAGTCACTGAATATCCTTGAATTTGGATCATCTCCATCTTCAATCAAAAACATTGTATTTGCCCTGATATTCAGATCAAGTCTGTAATCCTGTGCCTGCACAGCAACTGCCGATAAAATGATGGCAATAAATATAAAAGTGTGTTTCATGTTATTCAGAGAAGTTGTATTCAAATGAGACATTCATTTCAAGGATTGGAGAAACTCTTTCGGGCTCAAGATTGATCCAATAGCGTTCCTCAGCAACGTTGAGCATTTCCAACACTGAATAATTGAAATTCATTTCAGGGAGAAGCCTGTAGTAGCTTGGCCCGCTCAAATGTTCAAGACAATTTGAATTGATGTTCGCGAGATCATACGAATATTCATTTACCTGTTTTGTATACGGAAGGACACTTACTGAATATACCGTTAACGCAAGCTCAAGATTCAATACATTGTTCTTCTCCACAATACAAAGATTTTCAGCGAAATTGAATGGAGAATCTTTAGAAAGCCTGTGGTACGACTTATTGAGATCATTTGTCGGGACATATCCGCTGCACCCCATCATGTAAGGTGCTTCGATGTTGTCACCTTGTGCATAAGGAAATACAGAATAGAATGCGGCTGTTGACCCGGAACTATATTCGTCAGGCACGGCCTTGTAAAATCCACGGATAACCTGCGTGTTCCCTTTTACCAGCGTGACCTTTTTGGCGATACTATCGAGCGCGGCATCCGCTGTGTAATAGAAGTCGTAATCATAATCCACATCAGTACCATCGGTCGTCACATAAGAGATTTTGGCCTGCGACAAGTTACCTGCCGCGTTGTAAGTGAAACTTTCCGATTGAGACCCTCCGCCCTGGAACGTAATTAAAATTCCGCTCAGCAA
>JAEYXN010000140.1 GCA_023431285.1 Bacteroidota bacterium | reverse complement strand
ATCTATACCAGTGACACAGGAGAGCTGATCAAAGAAAGTCTGTTGATTCTGATATAGTTCAAGGCACACAGGAAGAAGATCAGCTTCATGAATCCGGATTGCCTTTGGGGTGCTGGTTTCTTCTACGACTGGAGAAAGCTGGCGGGCCTTAGCGCTTACGATTTGAAGGATTGTTTCAAACATTCGCTCCCTCCTTCTCCATAAGCTTTCGGACTGCATTCGGCGCCATCATCGATTCGGAGCGGATCTTTTCGTGAAGTTTCATGATCCCTCCGATGAGCGCTTCCGGCCTGGGGGGACATCCCGGGACATACACGTCCACAGGGACAATGCGGTCCACGCCTTTTACTACGTGATATCCGTGTTGCCAGTAAGGTCCGCCGCAATTTGAGCAGGACCCCATAGACAGAACATATCTGGGTTCTGCCATTTGTTCGTACAGTCTTTTGATACGTTCCGCCATCTTGAAAGTGACGGTACCAGAGACAATCATAACATCCGCTTGACGGGGAGTGGCCCGCGGAGCCATCCCAAAGCGCTCCATGTCGTACACTGTTGCAGTGCTCATAAACTCCATAGCGCAGCATGCGATTCCGAAAGTCATGGGAAACATAGATGAAAGGCGCGCCCAGTTCAGCAAGTCATCCATGCGGGTGACGATCGCTCCGCCGTTTTCAAAACGTTGATCCAGTAGTCCTTTCATGCCTTGTCTTGCTCTGTACTCTTCTTTTCGTATTTCTTATTTAGTTCCTCGTATAGATTCGGAGGCACTGGTGAATTGGTAGAGGCTGGCCGCGGATTTGGTTTAACCCAATCGAGGAACCCGTTTGTCCACGCATAAGCAAGGCCGAGAGCCAGGATTAGAATGAACAGCACCATTTCTATCATTGAAAACCACCCCCACGCTCCTGCAGTTTCAGAAATCAATTTTTTATTTGAAAAAACTGTAGCCCATGGGAATAAAAAGACGATCTCAACCTCGAACAGCAGAAAGATCAAGGCCACAACATAAAATCGGATATTGAACTGAACCCAGGGTGAGCTGACAGCCTCTTCCCCACTTTCGTAAGTTGAAAGTTTTTCCGGGTTGGGGCGGTTTGGTCGGACAAGCCTTGAGACCAGGAACATCATCAGGATAAATACGATTCCTGCGAGAATATACACCAGTATTTCTCCAAATTCAGAAAGGTATGCCTGCGAGTGCTCTTGATGCATCCGCCAAATATAGGGGATAATAAAAATCAGAGGGCACCGTCATGCCGTTCTCTGCAAAAAAAGCTGCTATTAACAGCTTTCAGGGACTACTTCCACCAGGCAATGATGGTTCCCATCACCGTAAGCGCGACGACGCTATAACCTGCGTTGATGAGAAAAAGCGTGAAAGATTTTCTTTCAAACAGATAATGTGTTCCCACGAAAGTGGCCACCCATCCGAAACCGGCGAGGAAACCCCACATCGCCCCCATGGCCGGACGATTTTCCTCCCCCATGAACATGGCGAGGTTAATGGCAGCGATAAGCCCCAGGATGAAAGCAAGTCCGAAAATTTTGACCATGTTAGAATCTTTCATTCCTTCTTCGGTGAATCCATTCTCTCGCATCCATGCTTTTCCGAATAAAGCTGGAGAATACCAGAGTCCACCGATCATAAAAGTGGAAAGTGCGGCGACCAGTATCGCAAGGTAATTTAGATGTGGCATAGAGGTCAGGTTAACTGTCTTGGTTGTGTTTCGCTGTCCGAAATGATATTTGAATTTACGATCTTTATTATATAGCATGAAGCGTCCTAACTGAAACGGAAAAATCAACGGCTGAAGCGGAATTGCACGGCGAAAACCAGGTCACATTGAACGACAACGCGATCCGGTTGATTGGAATACCCGGCTTCGGTTTAGTGATCCCAACGTCACGGCCTCCTGGACCACCGTTCTATTAATGATGCCGTCTACTGGTTGAGTTGTCCCTTACTTCATTCTGTTGGCAGCATGTATATGGCAGCGAAATCGTTAACTTCTGTTTCGCACAAGACAACGTTTTACGTAGTTCGATAAGCCTATGGAAAAATCACAATCGAAAGATCCACGTGTATCTGAATGAAGAAATTCACGTGAGCAAAGAAACCGCTTTCCTTCAGACAGCGGATGGGCAGAAGTAGTTTAGCCGCCGGTTTTCTTGACCTTATAACCCTCTTTGATAAGGAGCTGCATAATCTTATCACGGTGATCTCCCTGAATGATGATCTCTCCATCTTTAACAGAGCCACCTACCCCGCACTTTGACTTCAGCATTTTCCCAAGTTTCTCCAGGTCATCGAACATGCCCACAAATCCGGAAACAAGGGTAACCTGTTTACCAGCGCGCAAGCTCTTATCGAGGCTCACCTTGAGATTCTGTTGTTGCGGTGGAAGAGTTGTGGCCTCCTCTTCATTTGAGTACTCGTATTTGAAGGATGAGTCTGTTGAAAAAACAACTCCATCCCTTTTCTTCCAATCATTCTTCTTACTCATAAAACAATCACAATCACAAGTGAAATGATCAATAGCATGCCGCTTACCAGACTTAGATTGAAAGGAAACTCAACTGTTTTCCGATGGTAAACACCAAGGAAAGAACTGACGAGCAGTAGCAGCGGAACGAACAATAACGTTTTGTAAAGATAACCAATTTTGATCTCCAGTACGGGCCCGACATCCGAGAGATACATCACAGTTCCAAAAATCCGCGTCTGGTGATAGACGATCTTTTCTTCTTCAACAAGGTAGCGGGCGGTATAATTATAAACCTTGATCTCTTTCCCATTCTCCGCACGAAAGATGTAGTGACTAAATTGATTGCTCCTACCCGTCACTACAGTCACACTCTCAAGCTGGTCTGTAACAGCTTTGTACGGAATAAAGAAATCAAGAGCAAGCAGAATGGAAAAACACAAACCTGCCCACGAGATATAACGAAAGTATGGAAGGTATTCAGCCATAGTGTCGGACACCGTCTGTTTTCGCGGTGGGCGATACCCAGGGGATTTCGGCTGATACCTGGGATCTCTGTGTTTCTTTTCCTGCGCCGGATTCCCGAGATCCTTGAAAGGATTTTCCCACTGCAGATCGTAAGTCTTTCTTTTCTCCCAGTCACTGAGGACATCATAGGCTTCTGACAACTCTTTGAAAAGATCCTCGGCTTCCGGGGATGGGTTCTTATCTGGATGGAATTTAACTGCCAGTGACCGGAAGGCCCGCTTGATCTCATCGTGAGACGCCGTGCGAGACACTCCAAGGATGGCGTAATAATTCTTCATTTCCGAAAAATTAAAAAAAGCGCGACAAGAATGCCGCGCCTGCTATACAGGTTGTTCTGTTACTTATGATGTTTGGTTACAAAGGTAAGAACAGGTCGTTTGGAATGGCTCACCACGTCTTCTGCGATACTTCCGGCAAGGACGTGGGCAAATCCGGTTCTGCCATGCGTTGCCATTGCTATCAGATCCGCGTTGATGCTATCTGCAAAGTAAACGATGCCTTCTTCCTCGGTAAGGTCATTGAAAACGTTGATTGTGAAATTTTTCAGCTGGAGCTTTTTCGCAAAGTCGTTCATGTACTTCTTAACAACCACATCGCGCTGGAAATTACCAGGAGTATTGATTCGCACCAGGTGGATAGTAGCATCATAGACTTTTTGCGTCGCTCTGACGATGCGGCTAAACACTTCTTCATCTTTGTTGAGAGAGGTTGCATAGACAATCTCTTTAAACTCTTTATTGCTGGGCTTATCATGTACTGTAAGAACGGGACAATGAGCAGTCCTCACAACCTTTTCAGTATTTGAACCGATGATCATTTGTTCGAGGTCGGAACGCCCTGCGGTACCCATCACAACAAGATCAACTTTCTGATCGATGATAATCTGATTCATACCATGGTAAGGAGTTCCCACTCTCAGCTCAGGAAGTATTTTAACGCCTTCAAGTTTAGGATCCGCCTGGAGTTTCTCCATTTGTTTTTTGGCCTTCTCAATAAGCCTCATGGTAAACAGTTTGTCTTCCCATTTATCTCCTGTTTCTATCTGCCCTGTAACATTAAAAGAGTTACCAACGATTTCCTCCACCACATGCAGAAGAACAAGCTTCGCACCCGATCTGCGTGCGATGTCGGCAGCCGCCTCGGCGGCGTACAAAGATGATTTCGAAAAATCGACCGGAACCAGTATTTTTTTCATAGTTAGTGAGGTTTCAATCTTTCAAATTAATAAAATTTATCATACTGCTTCTGAACAAGTATGAAATTGCACAATTACGCAATAAGTTCATTTGATGAACCTCTTTGACAGATCTGATAATTATCATGCAACAACGGCGGCCTTGATGAGATAGTAGAACATCATAAGGCACGCGATGAGCTTAAGAAGCGTGCCGACGAGAAATCCAAGAAATGAACCCAGCGCGGCCCTCCAGGCATTCTGCGCATCATTGTTGGCGATCATTTCACCGACAAAAGCTCCGACAAAGGGTCCAATAATAAGTCCCAGCGGAGGAAAGAAAATCCCTGCAACGAGTCCAATAGTACAGCCCCAGACCCCGTACCTGGTACCGCCGAATTTTCGGGTCCCATAGACCGGTATAACATAGTCCAGTAGAGTGACGGCAACCATGATCGCCGCCCAGATCCAGAGAAACCGCGACGTGAAAGCCGGCTCTCCGCGTAATTGCATCACCAATAAACCGATGTAACTTAATGGTGGTCCGGGCAGGAAAGGCAGGAGACAACCCGCAACTCCGGCGATCATTAGTAAAACGGCTAGTATCAGCCAGGCTACATCCATATTTTTAAGGTAGTCATGCAAAATACATAATTTCACATCATGCTAAATCTGCAGAATGTCCATCATATCGCAATTATTTGCTCTGACTATGAGAGGTCGAAAAAGTTTTATACGGAGATCCTTGGTCTTACTGTGATAGCGGAACACTTTCGATCCGAAAGAAACTCATATAAACTGGATCTCGCTCTTAATGGACACTACATCGTTGAATTGTTCTCCTTCCCCAACCCTCCTTCCAGACCCTCCCACCCCGAGGCTTGTGGACTCCGACACCTTGCTTTCGAGACAACGAAACTCGACGACGACATCCGACACCTGGTTTCAAATGGCATCACTCCAGAACCCATACGAACAGATGAATTCACAGGCAAGCGTTTTACTTTCTTTCAGGATCCCGATTCTTTGCCAATTGAACTTTACGAAAATTCATGAACATCGCAGATTATATCAGTCAGTTTAAACGGCTTTTTCCCGAGGCATCAGCGCAGGAGCCATGGAACGTCACCGCTGGTCTTTGCAAACTGATTGAAACACGCATAAAGAATTTGGGTGATGATTTTCAAGTGTCTGGAAACATGGCTATCCATAAGGAAGCGATCATTGAGCAAGGTGTCATCATCAAAGGGCCGGTGATAATTGAAAGTGGCGTTTTCATAGGCGCACATGCCTACATAAGAGGTGGTGCCTATCTGGGCGCGGAAGTATCTATAGGCCCCGGATGTGAAATCAAGAGCAGCTTATTAATGGCAAAGACCTCTGTTGCACATTTCAATTTTGTAGGCGATTCCATACTGGGCGAGAACATAAACATGGAAGCCGGAAGCATTATTGCTAACTATCACAATGACCGCGACGACAAAACTATCATAGTGAAAATAGGCGGGAATATATTTCGCACCAGCGCAAGGAAGTTTGGAGCACTGGTAGGGGATGGTTGCAAGATTGGCGCGAATGCAGTTCTATCGCCGGGCACAATCCTGGAAAAAAATACAATTGTTCACCGATTGGAGTTAGTGAGACAAACCTGAGTCATTTCGACTATTGCAGTTTCTCCTCCACCGTCCCGCAAGTCAGCATTTTATCTCCGAAGTATGGATTTCTTATTTTGCTTTCGTCACTCAGCCAGTAGGCGCCCTTGTCGTCAAATGCCATCGGGCAGAATTCATAATAGGCTGTTTTCCCTCCCAGTCCATAAGCCTTAATAGTCTTGTACAGTGCTGTCGAGAGATTGCTGAATTCGGTGCGCTGTGCCTCGATATCATCGGACGCCGCGATCGCCGTAAGGGAAGTCTGCATCGCTTTCAGAAAACTCATCCAATCACTGTGCGCAGCCCCTGTGACCAATTTCATATCTACTTTGTTCAGCGACTCTTGTGTGTTCTCCGCTTCTTCCGTCACCTTCGTAGCATCAGAAGAAACGAATGCCTCTTTCAATCTTACATAGGAATCAAAGACCTCCGACACTTGTTTTTGAAATATCTCATCAACACTGAACTGAGGTTTTCCTGCTTCGGAACGCGTCACGTCCTGTTCCATTTCATGTTTGTGTTCTCCATCTTCCGAAACTTTCTCACTTTTCTTTGTCTCACCGGTACAACCAAAAAGAAGGGTTGCTGCATAAAATATGATCAGACTGATTTTCGTTGCTTTCATAGGATTTTCTTCAGGGCAGAAATCTGAAGAAAAAAATCTATTTATCAAAGATGAATCCAAACAACCGGTCCTGTTGACAACGAGCTAATAGCAAGCCACCTGAAAGTCATGAATTGACCTGATCTTTATCATGCCATCGTTGGCTGCATTTGCAGATATTGAATGAAACTCCAGCGCCATGAAAAAGATACTCGTTCCTACCGACTTTTCTGAAAATGCCGCGAACGCGATAGAGTACGCGGCTCAGATTGGAATGGCATTGACCTACAAGCTTCTCCTGCTCCACGTGGCCGATCCCGGAACCGACGTACAGGAGAGGGAACAAAAGCTGAGAATCATTTGCCGGGCGCTGAATGATTCTTTCCCAGACCTTGAGTGTAACTACCGCATGGTAACCGGGGAAGATGTACCCAGAGAGATTGTCGCCGCATCAAAACTCTTCAATGCAGAAATGATTGTGATGGGAACGAAAGGGGTTACAAACTTTGAGCGGATGCTGTTCGGAAGTAACACTGCCGCGGTGATAGAGAAGGCATCGTGCACTGTATTATCCGTTCCTGGTAAAAAGAATTTCATAAAACCAAAAACCATACTGTTCGCAACCAATTTTGAGCACGAAGATGTGCGTGCTGCCCTCCAGATTGTAAGGTTGGCCAAGCCGTTCAACGCCAATGTGGTGATTGCCCACGTGTTAACAGACTCTGAGAATGAAGATGTGGAGAAAGCGAAAATACAGGTGTTCACCAGAGAAGTTTCCGTGCTTTCGGATTATCCCCGAATCTCATTCAGGTTATCGAATGAGAACACGGTTGCTATGGGGCTAGATATGATGATCGAGCGAACCGGGGCCGACGTGATTGCTATGCGCACTCACAAACGCAGTCTTTTTGAAAAGCTGATCAATCCAAGCATGACGCAGAAATACGCGGAAGAATCAAACATCCCACTTCTGGCTTTTCATTCCGATTGATTGAAAAGGGTGCAAAGAAGTCTGAATCCCTTCGCAAATCGGAGCACTGCACGCACCTGTTGCATGAGCTTTAGGAGATAATGTGTTAATAAATACACGAAGTTAGATCCTGTTAAAGGATGGTTCACACGCCGACCGTGCGTTGGGCCTTTATTAATGAAGAGGTGCGAAAAAATACGATAAGTTGCCTATACGAAAGTTAAGAGAGGCTGGTAAACAATGACGCTCCTGTAATCGAATATTCAACGCCTTGTCAAAATTGGCGAAAGTCCCTGAACGTTTGTCCCAAGTTCAACAGTCCCGCAAATTTTCTGTTTTACAGCCTTTCTGTCGCGAGGGAAAGATGGATGGGCATCACTTGACTAACCGGATTTAGGAGACCTCCTCCCTTCTTTCACGCCGTTTCCACAGGTATATGGTTTTTATACGATTAAGAGGTATCAGAAACCAGATATGAAATCCTGGAGTGATATCGTGACTATAAACATTTATGATCAGTATAATCATACCAACTTCGAACAATGCAAGGCAATTGAACTTTCTTCTCGGCTATCTGAGAAGAATTCCCTTCGTCGAATATGTTTCTGAAATTATCGTGAGCGATGGACAAAGTGAGGACCGGACTGTGGAGGTCGCTGAATCCTATGACGGAGTTAAAATTGTCCGAAACGATATCGTAGGAAAAGCATTTCAAATGAACGCTGGCGCAAAAGCGGCTACGGGAACAATTCTCTATTTTCTCAATCCTGACAGTTTACCTCCACGAGACTTTGCCTACGAGATTGTCAATCATTACGAAAACGGATATCGGAGTGGATCCTTCCGCCTTCAGTACGATCATTCACATTGGTTATTGAGAATGAATGCGTGGTTCACACGATTCAACTTAAATCTCCTCAGCTCAGTGGATCAGAGTTTGTTTGTTCAACGAACATTGTTTCATGCGCTGGGTGGCTTTCGTGGAGACCACGTGCTTGAAGAAAAGGAAATGATTGGCAGATTAACAGCGAGTGGATCGTTCGTAATCATTCCGCGATACATCACTTCTTCTGCCAGAAAATATGTAGAAGCAGGGATATTCCGTTTACAGGGGATCTACGTCTACATTTTCGCGCTATACAAATTTGGATTTTCACAAGACTACCTTCTCCGAATGTATGGCCAGCTTACGGCGGCACCTGTAACCAATTCTTGATTAGTCAGCTTTGGTAGCCACGGAAAGATTCAGATCTTGTAAACTAATGATTCTCCTTTGACTCCAGAATACCGGTTCTGTCTGATGATCCAACAATCTCGCGGATAAATTTTACTTCTTCATCCAGATAGGGAGAGCCATCGTTTCGAAACACGTCATGGAACCAGAGCGCCGGCTCATTATCATAAGGAGTTAGCCATGAATCCCAGGGACAGCTCGTCTGACTTCTTCCATCAACGAATCCCCAATTATACCCTCCGACGTTATATTTTTTGAAGATCGGGAGAATGCTTTGAAAGGTGTTACCAAATGTCCGCGCCATATATTCGGTGCATAGCAGGGGACGCTCGAACTTTTGAAGAAAACGTATTCTTGCTTCCATCTCTTCGGGACCCTCGTAGTTATGAAAGCTTATGATGTCGGAATGAGTAACCATAAAATGATCCATGGCTTTCATTGTCGAGAGATCGCTCCAGTCTCCATACCATAGCCCGGCGGTAAGTGGCTGAACAGGATTGATGTCACGGGCCCACGAGAAGACTTTTTGCAGGAGCATCATACTCATTTCGATTTTATTCTGAGGCTCCATCGAGATATACGAAGTTGGATTCAGATTATCGGGCTCATTGAACAAGTCCCACACCGCTATGCGGGTGTCATTTGCAAAAGTACCGATAACAGATTTCACATACTCTTCAAGTGCATCCTGGCGTGACGGATCTTTTAATATCTCTGCTCCAG
>JAEYXN010000125.1 GCA_023431285.1 Bacteroidota bacterium | reverse complement strand
AATGTTAAGGATAATCTCTCCTGAAGTCGCGCCCTTGGCAATCTCAACTTCCCCAACGTCTCCCACTATAGTGAAGTCCCCGGTTCCTGAGCCAACCTTTCTGGTTGCGGTGCCGCTGATGTCATACTCAACAATCAGGTCGTTGGGAGCAGGACGGTCGAGAACAATCGTTGCCTTGACGTTTGTTTCACCTTCGGCAACAGTCTTCTCAGTGGAGCTGAATTCTACCGTGACAGGCTTGGGTTTTTCCTCGTCATCCTTACAGGAGGAAAATCCGACAGCCAGCGCCGCCAGAATACATAGTGAAGAGGTTAGGGTTAAGAGTTTTTGCATGATATTAGGATTAAGCTGGATATTCAATTTAAGAAAAATTTCTCACGTTCGCACGTTATTCAATGCCGTAATACACCGCATTCCATCCCGTGCACGGATTATGCATCTCAAATATGTCGTCAGTGATCTCGAAGAAATACGTCTGCCCACCTTGGGTAAACGCTTCCAGGTACGCATTCACGTTATTGATATTCGCCGGCGAGCTCGTGTTCCCAAAAACCGACACCGTCGGAGCGAAATTGAAAACGAGATTATTCCCTATCCGTTGAGGTGTGAACTGCCGAAGGTAAAACGTGGTCGTTCCGTCAGGATTCTGAATGTAAAACCCCAAAGCATTGAGGCCATCAAAATCATAATAGAGCTGCATGGCACTAGCCCCTGCAATATCAGTGGCAATCTGATTGCCAACGGGCTCACCATTGTTGAAGATGTATTCATTAGGCGCCACCAAGAATGAAAAGTTTGCAAACTTTGCACCCGCAGGACTGGCAAGCGTTGCTTCCAGAATGACCTTATCATTCTGTGAAGTGATTCCTTCGAGAACGTGAACCTCCCTGCCTCCGCAAATTTCACTTTCACTATCAGACAGCTTAGTAAGAAGTATTCCCTTCACTGAAATATTCACTCCCTGGAATGTTCCTGTTAATCTTTCCTGCAGAACCAATGAATCACCACGCAGATAATACCCGGTTGTAAAATTGACATTAGTGGCTCCGGCGTTAGTGCTCTTTTTGGACGCGCTGGTTACATCGATTGTTCTCCTTACGGGATCAAGAGAAAGAAACAGACGGAGGTCTTTGTCGTCATAGCTTAGCTGATAGCCCGGAGTAGAAAAGATCAGACTGCCAATGTCCTCTGATATAGTATTAATGTTAGTGGCCACTGTACGGCCAAGAAGATTGGTGTCATCAGGGGCTGCTTCTTCCAGTACGATGACTGTCGGTATCCCTGGATCTGTCTTACTTCTAAAGACCAGTGACCCTTCAGAGGTTTTATTTACATAGATGTATTCATACTCCGCCAGAAAGGTAGCCTGGTCGTACTCAAACAGGTAACTGAAAAAAGAGTATGTCTCAAAGATCAGTTCGAGGCCCAGAGAGTTGTCGACGCGATAGGTGAGGGTATCAGTAAAAAACTCTCCGTTGTTCGCGTCCAGGTCTGATTGAATGACGACCTTATCATCCTCGAGGAAATGAATCACAAGCCAGTAAGATCCTGACTCTTCTTCGGGTTGATATTTCAATCTCCAACCATTAGCCGGTGCTGTCAGCTCGTCTTTCAAATTCTGAATTGCGTCAGCGGCCCTCTCATCCGCCGTCTTGTCAAACAGGCGTTCTGTATCATCCTTACAGGAGGTTAAAAGAATCACCAGGCCGATGATGGTATAATAAATCTTCCTCATTTAGTCAGTCTTTTCTGTACTTCTTCCCGCAGCGCAAGCAAATCTATTCCTGTGTATTGCTTGTAATGGGCAATGATAGCATTATACTTTTTTCTCAATCTCGCACGACCTTCATTTCTCATGGAACAAGCCTCGGTAGTGCAGTTAGTTTCATCGTTAAGATAGATGTCGTAGAAGTCTTCTTCGAAGAGAAGGAACGCCACAAATTCAGCGAAATCTTCGTTGTAGGAACTGGTGGCGTACGGAGAAACGAATCCTCTGCGCAATGCTTCATCATCGGTGAGCGTATACCATGAGCCTGATGACGTATAGCCATCAGGTGAAATGGTTTCAAAGTTTGGCGGCAGCGCATAACGTTGATGGACGATGTGCGCGAACTCATGATATATCGTTCCGAGCTGACGCAGGATCCAGTCTTTATTGGTGATGTCAATGTCATTCACTTCGGTGAGAGTAATTCTCGCGCCGGCGTCAGCGGTCCCAAGGGTGACCGTTCCGTCGTCGTTGAATATGGAAGACCCGATCAACACCACTTCGGCGGGAACATGATCCTCGAAGAATTCCGCACCATTGGCAATTTCATAATAAGGCCCAATCCACAGTGAGTCCAGAAAATCCAGCATCGGGATGACCACAGAGCGGCGTGGCGGCGTAACTCTCTTGGTCGGGTCCATATAGCGGTCTACGAATTTATATCGCACAGCCACGCCAAGAAGATCGGTGAAGTTATCCTGAATATAAATATCTATTTCGTCCTCAGAAGGCTCTGCCTCTTTTACCGGAAGGTTCAGTTTGTCTTCATCGTAACAAGAGAACAGGACTGTCCCGACGAACGTGAATAGGAGTATACTTGCTAATATTTTCTTCATAAAATGTCGTCGTTTCATCGCGGGTTCGGTTCCAATCCTCCAACATCGATAGCGGCTTTCGGAATCTGAAGCACTTTTCTGACGTCATCACCATCCAAAGTCACAGGCATTCCCCCTTCATCAAAGTGAAGCACGGGAAGCTGATAGCGGCGAATGTCGAACCAACGAAGGCCCTCATGCATGAACTCCTTTCGTCTTTCATCGAGTATGTAATCCAGAATAGCCAGACGATCATTCGACGTCTGGTAGAATGATTTCAGGGTGTTAACATTAACGGTCGGGTCATCCGAATAACGGAGATCGACAAATGCCTGCAGGTCTGCGATCGCGGCTGTTGACTGATTCAGATAGAGATAACTCTCAGCACGGTTAAGCAATGCTTCTTCACCACGGAAAACGGGTGCGATAGTGTAATAGAGCCCCACATTAGAAGTAAGACTGCTTCGCTCGAAGAGGAATTCATACTTTGCAATAGCCCATCCGGTTCCACGAAGGTAGATAGGGTACTCGTTGCTGGTGCGCACATCTTCCTCAAACCATGGATTTGAATTGTATAGGTTGTTAACCAGCGTTGGGGATGGCCAGTAACCTACATTCACAGGAAAGTTTGTTACCTGACGTACCATCAGAAGATTGCTTGGATCAGTTGGAGAATTGTAGGCGCTGATGAACTCGTTTCCATTGGCAGTTTCGGCAAGCAATCTTTCAATATCCTTAACATATACTCCAGGGTTATCGGACAATAGCTCTGTGCTGTACTCTACGCAACTTTCAAAGTCTCCTTTGAAGAGATAGAACCGCGACGCAAAGGCCAGGGCAGCTTCCCTGGTGAAGTGATACTTGCCGGAGTTCTTGTAATAGCTTGCGTCCACCAGGCGAAGTCCTCGTCGCAAGTCGTCTTCGATATAATCATAGACCTCCTTAACTGTGTTTCGGTTGTAAGTCTGCAGGAAAACCCTTTCCGGTTCGAGAACATAGGGGATGCCGGGATCTGATGAAGCGGTTTCCGGATCATAATGTTTCGCAAAGAGGTTAACCAGCATAAAATGTCCATAAGCACGCGCCAGCAACGCTTCGCCTTCCACTGCGCGCCGTTGTGCGCGTTCTCCGGGAAGGTCCGCAAGCACTGCGAGAACTTCATTCGCATGCGCGATAGCGTCATATGTGGAGGTCCAGTAATAGGTGGGTGTATCCTGGTTGTCGGTGGTGACATCCTCCCACAGATAAGATTGGTTGTGCTCCGGAAGTTTCACTGTGCCCGTAGTAAAACTCACGTTGTCAGACATCCATTCCGTGA
This sequence comes from Bacteroidota bacterium, assembly GCA_023431285.1. Lineage (GTDB taxonomy): Bacteria > Bacteroidota > Bacteroidia > Cytophagales > Cyclobacteriaceae > Ohtaekwangia. The sequence continues at coordinate 5,751 of JAEYXN010000125.1, read as the reverse complement.
ATGTGTAACCCGCGCCGGAGTATGCATTGGTGAGCAACTGGGCCGCCTTCTCAAGCGTATTGATTTCAACCCGGTTATCGGGGTTCTCTTCAAGATAGTCGCCACACGCCGCCGCAATCAGCAACATCGGAGCGGCCATCACCCGGTATAAGATTGTTTTTATATTCATTCTCTCAATACTAGAATCCTATAACTATTGAAGTGGTAAACAGACGAGGTTGTGGAAGCGCCACACCCCCTGCGGAAAAGAATTCTGGATCCTGTCCATTCAGTTTCTTGTCTGAATAGAGCAGGAACAGATTCTGACCTTCAAAAGAGATCGCTGCATTAGAAGCACCAATCCTTCTCGCCCATGAACCTGGAACTGCATAACTCAGCCGGATATTTTTCATCCTTACGTAGGTCCCGTCTGCAATCCTTTCAGTGCTCTTGTTGTAGAGATCATACGCGTAGATGGGTTCTGCATCCACGCCCTCGACATATCCTTTGTCGAGAATAACAGGAATGCTTGTCACAGTTTCGTCGCCACTGACTACCCATCGATTGACGAAGGCACGCGACAAAGAGTTGAAGTCTGTATAGCGTGGATTGAACGCGTCATCCAGGCGGATCTTGTAGTCGAACTTGTAAGACAGGAATATGTTCAGGGAAAAGTTCTTATAGTTGAAGATGTTCGCAAAACCGCCGGCGCCTCTGGGTTCGGCAGGCCCCTCATACTTCAGGATCTGCGAGATGTTTTCCCTATCCTGAAGGTCGAAGTAGTATACCACCTCTCTGTTTGCATCATAAAATGTAGGGATACCATTTTCAAGACCGGCAAATTCTATCGAGAATACTCCGCGACGTGGACCGCCCTGAACAGCTGCGCCACCCTGGGCAATAGCATCAGCGATACGAGGGTTGAAATCAAGTCTGGTGATCCTGTCGTGGGAGTACCCAATGTTGAATGAGGTGAGCCATGAGAAGTCTCCCCTCTGAAGATTCCTTGTGTTAATGGAAAACTCGATTCCCTGCGATTTCATGTCCGCGTAGTTTCCGGACTTATAGGCATTTCCTCCGACACCACTGGTCTGGATCAATCCGATGAGATCAAAGGAGTTTCTGGTATAGACATCCAGCGTACCCGAAATTTTCGAATCGTTCAATGAGAAGTCCAGTCCGACGTTAAACTCTTTCAGCTTTTCCCATGTGAGGTTACGGTCTTCGAGGTTCTGGATGTACAGAAACGTTTCCACGTCGGTAGGACGTTTGGTGATGCCTACCTTTACGTTCAGTAATGCGCTCGTTGCGGGTCCGAAATTGGCGGACAGCCCGTACGTTGCGCGAAGCTTCAGAAAGTCAACCGCGTTTATATTGAAGAAATCTTCATTAGCAATATTCCACGCTCCACTGATATTCCAGGTAGGCAGATACCTTGCATTGGGACTTTTGCCCAGTCGGTTTGTTCCATCATAACGTAAAGTTCCGTTCAGGATATATTTGTCATTGAACGAGTATCCGCCATTGATAAAGAACCCTGCGAAGCGATCTCTGAAATCAGACGTAGCGTAGATGCTGATACCTTGCCGGCTGAGAAATTCAATCATCTCAGGAGTGGTGTTCACTACGCCACCATTTTCATAAACCACTCCAATACCATCGGCACGTTTGCTGTTTCTTGTGGTGTACTTAAGTTCCTGTCCGGCAAGCAAAGTCACTTTGTGGACATCGTTGAAGGTATGCGCCCAGTCTATGCTGTTACGCATGTAAAAATATCTTAGCTCATCAAGATTGAGATTGTTGAATCCTCCTTCCGGAAGTACAATGATCTTGTTTGGATTTCCATCATCAGGATCATCATAGAGCAACGGATTGGCATCCTGGATGTATTGTGTCTGGTTGGCCCGGTATGCCTCAGCCTGATTGGAGTTCTCGTGAATGATATGTTCTTTTCGGGTTGTCGCATATCTTCCCTGGATCGCGCTTCTCAATGTGATGTTATCCCTTACTTTATAATTCAGGTCCACCTGCGAGAGAAGATCCGCCACACTGATCTTGATAGAATTCAGCCGAAGCTCTTCAATAATGTTGAATGGTGCATAGTTCCTTCGAAAGTATTCCAGATTTCCATCGTTGTCGTATGGCCTGATGGATCGGCTGGTATTCAGCGCATAACTCAATGGATTGATATCGAAATCTCTTTTGAATCTTCCTGTAATCGGATCGAAGTCACGGTTCTGTGTACCCGGGGCGGTCTGCTCCCTGTAGTTTCCGGTGATCTTCAGGTCAAGCGAAAATTTATCGGAGAAGAAAAAACTGTTCTTCGCAGTGCCTGAATACCTTTTAACATTATCCGCAATAGACTGTCCGTTGTCGTGAAGGTAACTTGCTGAATAGTAGCTGTTGTGTTTTTCATTTCCAGCGGTAAAGCTGACGGAATGTTGTTGTTGAAGTGAAAAGTCATTGAACAGAACATCGAACCAATCCGTGTTCGCGTTTTCATATTGATTGAGGAACTCCTCGTTCAACGATCCGTTCGGTCCCCATGGCAATTCATGTTCTGAGATCAGATTGAACATCTTACCAAGCGCGCCATAATTTTGCGCTTTCACTGCGGTGGTTACATCGATAAGTCCCTTCTCATAGAGTTCGCGATACACGGACATCTCATCACCTGAATTAAGGATATCAAACTGACTGTAATCGGGGCGAAGGTGAAAGGAAAAGTTTCCTGAGTAATTAACCTTCGTGGCTCCGCTGCGTCCCTTCTTTGTTGTGATCACGATGACCCCATTCTTCGCGCGCGTTCCATAGAGCGCTGTCGCAGAAGCGTCTTTCAGGATTTGCTGTGATTCAATGTCATCAGGATTCAGACCTGCGATAGAGGAGGAAGTAAGCGTATTTGCGTTACCCGTGATGATGTCGTCTGCATTTAGTTGATTGAGGTCTTCCAGGATAACGCCGTCTACAACAAACAATGGTTGTGTGTCGCCATTAATAGAAGTGTTACCTCTGATCCTGATCTTGGGATTGGTTCCAAAAGTACCAGAAACGTTGTCGACGGTAACACCAGCTACGCGGCCCTCCAGCATTTGCGAGGCATCAGCCATACCACCGGTACGGAGGTCAACCATCTTTACTGTCGCGGCGGAACCGGTGAAAAGCTTGCGCTCGACTTCCTGAAACCCTGTGACCACGACCTCGGCGAGCTCTGTACTTTCTCCCTCCAGACCAACGTTGATTACAGTTCGTTGCCCGACTATTTCCAGTTTGGACTGAAACCCAATAAAGGAGAAGATCAGTGTATCGCGGGATGATCGTACCTCGAGACTGTAGGTCCCGTCATATCGCGAGATGGTCCCCCGGGAGGTGCCTTTAATCTGAATGTTAACCCCTGGGAGTTCAGAGGCATCTTTCGCAGCAGTAACCCTACCGCTGACAGTGTAATCCTGTGACTTTGCTGATATGAATCCTAAGAATAGTATTCCACCGAGTAAAAATTTCTTCATGCACTTTCGTAAGATCTGTGAATCCCGTCAACGTCTGCGCTTCTCCCATCTTAATGTTTTATGTTTCCCGGAGGAACAACAAAATGAACCTGAATCCTGAGTGAAGGTCGTACATTCTAAAATTAAGGATTTCGCTAGTAACTGCAAGGAGGATTCATTTTGGATGGCAAAATTTCTTCGGGAAGAACGGAATGGCTACCTGACAGGCGGGATCACGCAAATAGCGTTAGTTTTTAAGCAACCCTTCCATTTTGCTAACGATGTCGGGATTGGGCGGGACCCCTTTTGCCGCATTCAGATTATCCAGAAGATGAGTAGGCTTCGATGTGCCCGGAATAATACAGGTAACGGCAGGTTGGGCCAGGATAAACTTCAAAAAGATATTGCCCCAACTTGCGCAGTCCGCTTCCTTAGCCCATTCCGGTAATGGTTCGTTCCTGAAACGTCGGAAAAGAGCGCCCTCCTCGAAAGGCCGGTTGATGAGTACTGCAATCTTCTTTTCCATCGCCAACGGAAAGAGCCGCTCCCGCGCGCGCGTTGATCCAAGTGAGTAATTTACCTGCATGAAGTCAATCGGCTCATCGCGCATAATCTTCTCAATCTGCGGATATGCGCTTTCTGTGTAATGGGTAATTCCAATGTATTTGACGATGCCCTGATCTCTCCATTCTCTTAGCGTCGATAAATGAGTCGACCAGTCAGTTAGATTGTGAACCTGCATGAGCTCAATCCTGCGACGTCTTAATAATCGCAGTGACGCCTTCATCTGTTGGATGCCGCTTTCTTTTCCTGCCGTCCAGACTTTAGTGGCAATGAAAAGTTGATCATTTACTCCCGCGTCTTCGCTCAATTCACCGGTCACTTCCTCAGACCGACCATACATTGGTGAACTGTCGACAACCTTCCCGCCATTAGCGACCAGTGTCTTTAGCACCTCTTTCAAGGGTACTTTCTCTTCGCTTGTACGGACATCAAAAGTCTGCCATGTACCAAGGCCTACTACCGGGAGTAACTCACCAGTGGAAGGGATTGGCCTCTGCATAATTTTCGTCGTACTCACTTTTCAATTTTAGCAAGGATCTGCTTACCCATAATCTTGCCATTGTCAGAGTACAACTCGGACTTGACGAGGCCGATGTCTTTCGCGTACCATACTGCAGACTTCGTTGTACCTGCTCCGATACCTCCGCTTGATGAAGTGAGAAATGTGACTTTGTAACAATCAAATGTACCTGCCGGAGTGGTGACACTTTCTAACGCTTCTACTTTTCGATCTGCAACAGTGAAGGTTCGGTTCATCATGGTCATGGAACCCATCATGATTTTGACGGTGTAAGTAAGGTCGTCCAATGCCTGACCAACCTTAAAAGTGGAAGGCACGTCAAACTTGTCTCCCGATACTTCGACCGTCATATTATTGCCAGCGCCTGCTGCTTCCATATGCGACATGGAGTTCACGTGAAAGCTGACAGTTCCATTGTCGCATATCCAGTCACTTTCGGAGGTAGTGATAATTTCATTCTTTTTCACGTCAATCATTTCCTGCACCATTATACCACGCATGGAGTTTCCGGATCCCGAGACGTTCTTCATCATCTGCGTCGTTTTTAACGTGACTTTGTCTTTCTTATCGGTGTGATCATAATGCACTTTCACGTTTTCGCGCATGGGGAAAAATTCGTTGCATTGGCTCATAGCTGGGATGGTCATGAGGGCAAGCATGACGAACGATAGAAGGTTTTTCATAGAGGTATAGGTTGTTTTATTAAGAATCATTTGTGATAACGAATTCGCTCTTGCTTCCGGGTACATCAGGAATCAAGGTTTAAGATAAAACTTTTTCTTTTATGGAGGACACAGACAGAGTTTGTCTTCCAGCCTGGATCAGATAAGTGAGTGGCGTCTTATTTCCTCTTGGTAACAGTGGCTGCCTGGCTAAGGTGAACAGCGTTCTTTTCTACAGGCCCATCAGAAAATCACGGAACTCCTCGGTTCCATAGTTCGCTGCGCCTTTCTCACGGAAAACGATTTTTCCTTCCTTGTTAACCACGAAAGTGGCGGGAATGCTACTCACCTGGAGTTGCGGGGGAAGAGAACCGGAAGGAAGATAGACGGGGAACGTAAAGCCTTTTTCTTTGATGTATGACTCAACCTTACGGTGCGGATCCTTCTGATCGACGGCTAGCATAACAAATGCGACCTTGTCAGGATCAACACTTTCATACAGCTTTTGAATGGAGGGCATTTCCACCCTGCAGGGACC
>JAEYXN010000064.1 GCA_023431285.1 Bacteroidota bacterium | reverse complement strand
CTACAAGAATCTGCTCACGAGCAGTGGGAAAATGAACCGCGATCTGGTTCAACAACAGGAACAACTTTTATCGATTCAGGAGAATCTGGAGAAAACCCGTCGTGAAAATGATTCTCTGAGTGTAAGTCTGGCGGAACGGGAGAAGAAAGTTAAAGAACTTGAGCAGGTTTTGGCGAATAAAGAGAAAGCGGTTCAGGAACTGCGGACGAAAATTGCAAATGCATTACTTAACTTCAAAGATGGAGATATCACTGTCAAGGTTAAGAATGGTAAAGTTTACGTATCACTCGCGGAGCAGCTCTTGTTCGGATCGGGTAGTGTTACCGTTGATGCGAAAGGTGTGACCGCTCTGCAGCAACTTTCCAAAGCCGTCAAAGATCAGAAGGACATAAATATTCTTATCGAAGGACATACTGATAATGTGCCTATTTCAAAGAAATCTCAATACATGAGTGATAACTGGGACCTGAGTGTTATGAGGGCAACTTCCATCACAAGAATTCTTACGAAGGCCGGAGTTTCGCCTGAGCAGATCACGGCATCGGGCCGTGGAGAATTTCTTCCACTTGCAGCTAATGACAACGCTCAGAACAAGCAAAAGAATCGTCGGACAGAAATTATTATAACTCCTGATCTGGATGAACTTTTCAAAATACTTGAATCAAATTAAGGACTACTTGCCGGGAAGACGGCTGATCTTCTCATAGAGTTCGAGGCAAACCCAGGCATCGGTTGCCGCGTATTCAATTTGTTTTTCAGTGAGTGTAGGTGCTTCCCAGTTGGAAGTCTGCGCACTTTTCGAGATGCGAAAACCGAGAATCAACGCCGCAAGCTTTTTCACACTTTCGACCTCAAGTCCTACCTGGCGCGCCAGGGTAGCGAGTTCTATGAATGACCGCGGTATGAAGGTGGCAAGAGTTTGAAGAGCTTTGATATCATCTCTGATCGCAACGCCCGCCTTCAGGATTTGATCATCTTCAAACAAAGAAACAATGTGCTCATCGAGCGCTGCGTGGTGTGTTCGGATAAGGAAAACCTTGCCCGGGATTGCCAGCTGAACCAAAGCCAGCTTGTAAATCTGGCCCTTCTTAAAGCTGGGGCGGGTCTCGGTATCAAACCCCACAACCTTGTGTTTGCGTATTTCTGCAGCAATCTTAGGAAAGTATTTGGGGTCCGTGACAACCTGCACCTTACCGCTATACGCGCGCAATGGAAGCAGGTTCAATTCGTCCTGTGTGATGTTGGTTTTAAACGCACTGCTGCCGGAAGCTGTACCCTGTGCTTCGCCTGCTTCGCTGCCTTCAGCCATTAAAAATGTCAATCTATAGTTAAAAAAATGTAAGAAATCACTGCTTAAGATAAGTCAAATTTTCCGAGAACAGCAAAGTCTCGTCACATTGGAGGGCAAATCAGGAGTGCTCAAAAGGGTGATTGGTGAAATACTGCAAATTTTGGCTATTTTGACCCCGCCTAAACTTGACCTATGCTAAAGACCTTATTCAGAAAGAAACCACTTGGTATTATCCTGGAGGATGCTCAGAAAGGGGAGGTAGAGAATCACGGTGAAGAGCTGAAAAAGGTCCTGGGAGTAAAAGATTTGACCTCAATGGGGATTGCTGCGGTGATCGGTGCAGGTATTTTCTCTACTATCGGACAGGCAGCCTATGATGGTGGTCCCGGGGTGATCTTTCTCTTTGTGATCACCGCCATAACCTGTGGATTTACCGCATTGTGCTACGCCGAATTTGCGTCCCGTGTTCCCGTCTCCGGAAGCGCATACACTTATTCCTATGTAACCTTTGGTGAGTTAGCAGCCTGGATAATTGGCTGGGCACTCATTCTTGAGTACGGCATCGGAAATGTGGTCGTCTCTATTTCGTGGAGCAGTTATCTGATGAATCTGCTTGAAGGTATGGGAATTCACTTTCCGGCATGGCTCGCAACTGATCCGACAACAGCAAAAGCGATGTATGACGCCGCCGTTTCCAAGGGGTTGCCAACACAGGGCCTTGCATGGACAGAGGCGCCGGTTGTCGCGGGATGGCCAATTATCTGTAATATTCCAGCTGGGATTATCATCGTCCTGATTACGATCCTGGCCTACATCGGAATAAGGGAAAGTCGCTCGAGCGCGAACTTCATGGTGGGTCTTAAACTGGTTGTTCTTGCGATTATCGTCGGAATAGGTATCTTCTATATCAACACCGACAACTGGACTCCATTTATGCCTAATGAGTTCACCGGTGTGCTCAAAGGAGTCTCTGCGGTTTTCTTTGCGTATATCGGATTCGACGCAATCTCCACGACTGCCGAAGAATGCTCAAACCCTCAACGGGACTTACCAAGGGGGATGCTCTATTCTTTGCTCATTTGTACATTGATTTATGTGGTGGTAACCCTTGTCATCACAGGGATGGTCAATTATTCTGAGTTTGAGAATGTTGTTGATCCACTCGCTTATGTTTTCGAGAAAATTGATCTCACCAAAGTAGGTTTCTTTGTCTCTATCAGTGCAGTTGTTGCTGCAACAAGCGTCCTCCTTGTGTTTCAGATTGGGCAACCCAGAATATGGATGAGCATGAGTCGAGACGGACTTCTTCCAAAACGCTTCGCTCAGATCCATCCCAAATTCAAGACTCCTGGTTTTTCGACAATCATAACAGGTGTGATCGTCGGTATTCCCTCGCTCTTCATTGAAAGCTCATTAATGACTGATCTTACAAGTATCGGGACACTCTTCGCTTTTGTAGTTGTGTGTGGGGGAGTGTTACTTCTGCCGCCTAAACCTCCTTCGAACGAAAGACGTTTTAATCTTCCATATATCAATGGTCGATTCATTATTCCAATGCTGTTTATTATTTTCCTTCTCGTGTTTCGTGAACGTGTAGCCCAGTCGTTTCATGAGTTTTCCCAGGATACCCATGAGAAAGTTCTGTTCATAATTTTCCTTTTTATGGCGACCGGAATATCGTTGCTCACATTTATCAAGAAGCTTTCTCTTATCCCTGTGCTGGGAATGCTTTGTTGTCTGTATCTCATGATTGAGATTCCCACCAGAAGCTGGATGGTTTTCTTCGGATGGATGGGCTTCGGTCTCTTAATCTATTTCAGTTACGGATTCTGGAAGAGTAAGCTGGCCGCACGTATCGGGGATGCTCCCAGATAGGTCGTAGGCCGGACGGATGAGTTATGGTCCTGGATTATGAAGTCTTAACTAAATAGTTGACACCGCGCTCCTTGAGGTAATTCAGGATGTCATCGAAGTTTTCTTTTCTTTCACCAAGATACTCCGGAGGACAAATCCCTTTCCTTGTAAACTTATTATTCAGGAGCAGAGTGGCCGCGGCGTTACAGGTGTATCCGGTCGTTCGGGCCATTGAAAGTGTCCCCGTGGAATGGTCCGTTCGATCCAACAGATTGTAAGTGTATTTTCGGTCTTTCCCGTTTTCCTTTCCTGAAACGATAATCCTCATAACAGTAAACTCTTCCTCACCTGGTTTCAACTTCCATTTCGGAAAAAGCAATTTCGCCGTGACATCAATCGGACGTACAGCGATACCGTTGACATCGACAGGCTCGTAAGAGAAAAACCCGGCTTCGCGAAGCATCCGCAGATATTCGATGCATCCGGGATAGCGCAATGTTTTTTCGATCATGTTCGGGATATCAGGCATAGTTTTGATCAGCGAACGAAGACCATCCGAATTCCATGACTCCAGCGTACCAAGTCTGGGGAAGTTCACAAGTTCGGGATCAGAAAGCGCTTCCCTGACAACGACCGCTTTGTTCTGTACATATCTGGCGGGCCTGACATATTCTTCAATAACATCGATCGGAGAGAATACCGCTTTGTATTCAAATGGCCACTCTCTTGCGACTGGCAGACCTCCGACGAGGCATTCGTAGGAATCTACGTCCATATGTTTGTGGTGATACCCAAGGATGATGTTCCCCATCCCTGGCGCTACCCCACAATCCGTGACGATTGTGACATTGCTTTTGGTGGCCAACTCATCAAGAAGAAATGGATCTTCAGGGAAAAACGAAATATCGACCATGTTCTTCCCTGCCTTGATAACGGCTTCGACAGTGCGGAAACCCATAAAGCCCGGGACGGCTCCTATGACAAGATCAAAATTTTCCACTACCCGATTAATCTCTTCTCCATTCGACAGGTCCGCTTTGATAGTATTCACTCCCTTGGAACGAACAGAAATCAGGGCTTCGTCATTGAGATCGGCGGACGTCACATCATGTTGTTTGGCCAGGTCGATTGCAATTGCCCGTCCGACCAGCCCGCATCCCAAAACAATGATCTTTCTTTTCATCATAGTGTGTTTGATTGACGAATATACTCGCAAATGATTTTATTTCTAACTTCCACAAAATCATTCGAAATGAACCTTCAACGCCTCCTAAAGAAAGCTGAGTCATCTTCGTGGTATCTGTGGTTATTAAACCGCGGACTGAGTTATGTTATTCCTTTCAACGGCCCTCATCGGTTTGAAGTTGAGAAAATTGGTCCTTCCAGCGTAACCGTGAAGTTGCCATATCGACGAAGTAATTTTAATCACATCCGGGGTATTCATGCATGTGCGCTCGCGACGGTTTCAGAATTCACTACCGGACTATTATTGATAAAACGCCTCGATCCCACTAAGTACCGATTGATCATGCAAAAGATGGAAATGGATTATCATTATCAAGGCAAGATGAATGCTATCGCTAATTTTG
>JAEYXN010000299.1 GCA_023431285.1 Bacteroidota bacterium | reverse complement strand
GATCAAAACGGGACAGGTCTACCATTTCCTCATCGCCCAGACGATCAAGGATCTTATTGAATTTCGGTATTTCAACCTCAATGTAGTTTGACATAAACATATTGGAGTTATGCATTGAAAAATTGAGGCCTATGCCGGTGCCCGCCTTTCTAAGCAACCTCAAAGCCGCTGACTGACAGGCCTACCGTTGGCACGCGATTTTTAATACTAACAACAGCCATCTAAGTGTAAAGGAGGGTTTGCCTGTAGGCAAGCCTTCCTTTTTCATTTGAAGTTACTCCATTCTCCTGTTCTGATTCTGGCTTTTCCTCCGATCGAGTTACTTTAACGTGGAGAATAAAATGATCATTTCCCCATTTCATCGGATGGAATATTACCCCATCCACAATTTGACTGAATTGGTTCTTCTTATACCCTTTCCAGCAAGTCCATTCCCTGAACGTGTCAAAACAGATCGAACGCCCTGGCGAACTGCCCAAGCTCGAAGCTGTTTTTCACCTGAAGCTTTTGCTTTATCTTCTTGCGATGGGTTTCTGCTGTCGCTGTAGAAATCTTTAGCTCCTGCCCGATTTGTACGGCGCTTTTTCCCAGGACCATCAGTTTAAGGATCTGTCTTTCACGATTGGTGAGCTTCCCGTATTTTTCGTGGTTATGCTTAAGGAAACGGTTTTCCTCGAGAAGCCGTGCCGCTTTTGCAGTGAAGAAGTTGTCCGAATCAATCTTCATGGCAACCGAAATCGTGAGAACAGGCTCGTCGGCGTTATTGCGAAGAAGGATCTTGATCATACACATATACCAATCCCACTCCCTGTCACGAGAGGTTCTCACCTGCTGGAAGAATGAAACACTGTCATCTTTGTTTTCCTGAATGAGCTTCAGGATCATCGGGGCCGAGTCGTTGGCGAATTCAGGATTGAAAAACCGGCCATGGTATTCTTCTCCGGACATACCTGCAACTTCGTCCCATGTAGTACCAAGAAGGGATAATCCTAATGGCGACATGTATTCCAGGGTGAACTCTGGAAGCCGATGGATAATCACCACTCCGGGTATAATGGAAGAGAATGCGTCTACCTCCCGGATTTTCTCCGCGATGCGCTTTTCTATTTCTACGTCTTGCTGAATGTCTGCCAACATTATTTTGGTTAATTTCAGTGATTAAAAATTACTAAAAAAATCAATACGAGACATTGGGGATTACAGAAAGTGATAGGATCACATCGTGAAGGATCATTCTAAAAAGCTTTCAGAGTATGGAAGAAAAAATTTACGGTTTGCTACGGGAGAGGGATTCTGAGGGATTGATTTCTCTTATCCGGTCTGACTTGTCTCTGGTTTCATTCACGGACAGCCGTGGTCTTTCTCTGGTTGTCCTCGCTACGTATTTCAGGTTAAGAGAGGTTGTTGAATTTATTCTTGCAAGACGCGCCCCATTCGACATTTATGAGGCAACGGTAGCGGGGCGGGTCCGGGATGTGGAGACGTTTTTAGATAAGGAACTTCACCTCATGAACTCGTTTTCGGGAGACGGATTTACACCGCTTGGGCTGGCCTCGTATTTCTGTCAGGCCGAGGTCGCAGCGCTTCTCCTTGAGCGTGGCGCGGAACCCAACATCCCTTCTGAGAATTCTTTCAAAGTGTATCCGATTCATTCTGCGGTCGCAGCGGATTGTGTTGAGATTGTACAGATGTTGATGAAACGCGGTGCGGATGTCAATGTGAAACAGCAGGGAGATGTTACGCCCCTTCATTCTGCCGCCCACAATGGCAACGCGCAGATTGCTACCTTGCTGATTTCGGGTGGCGCTGATAAGGATGTACTGACGGCCGATGGGAAATCTCCAGCCGATATGGCGAGGGAAGTTGGATCGGATGAAGTTTTGAGTTTGCTTGCATAATATGAATAAACTGACCCTTTATATCTGCATGAGCCTCGATGGGTTCATTGCTACGAAGGATGACGACCTCTCCTGGACTGAAGTGGTGGACAGGGAAGGGGAAGATTATGGATATGCGGCTTTTACATCTTCGATTGATAAATACATCGTAGGAAGGAAAACATATGATAAGGTTATCTCAATGGTTGGGGAGTTTCCGCCAGCGAAACAATTCCGGTGCTATGTGATCTCACGCACAAGGACAGGCACTGAAGCCGGGGTCACTTTTTATAATGGTGATATCCGCGACCTTGTCCGTGAACTGAAAGCAGAGCCAGGAGGAAATATCTACTGCGACGGCGGAGGGGAGATTGTGAAGCTGCTCATGGAAAGAGATCTGATCGATCAATATATCATATCGGTCATACCGGCGATTCTTGGCGATGGGAAGAGACTCTTTCACGGTGGTGTGGGTTCTCAGAAGATTGGCCTGGTTTCTTCGAGGGAGTTTCCAAGCGGATTGGTGCAGCTCACTTATAATGTCCGGCGCTAACGAGGGGACGCAGATGATAATAGTTTCTTTTGTTCGTTCATTAGCCGCTGATCCAGTCAACTTATTCTTCCCGGACAATACCTTCTGAATTTTAGATCCTCAACGTTACAGCTATGCGTCTGCTTTGGATTCTCCTTCTCATTTGTGCATCCGGTGTTTCCTTCGCCCAGAAAACCTATTGTAATCCGATGAATATCGATTATGGGTTTACACCTATTCCCAATTTCAGCGAATGGGGACGACATCGCGCAACCGCCGACCCTGTAATCGTAAACTTTAAAGGCGATTATTATTTGTTCTCTACAAACCAATGGGGTTACTGGTGGAGTAGTGATATGCTTCAATGGAATTTCGTTCCACGTCTGTTTTTGAAACCATGGCATAAGGTGTACGATGAACTTTGCGCTCCCGCAGTGTGGGCACAAGGAGATACGTTGTTTGTGATCGGTTCCACACATGAAAAGAACTTTCCCATATGGATGAGTACCAACCCGAAAACCGACAGCTGGACTGAGGCAATTGAAGGTTTTGAAGTGGGTGCGTGGGATCCGGCATTTTTCCTTGATGACGACGGGAGACTTTATTGTTACTGGGGAAGCAGTAATGTTTATCCATTGTACGGTATTGAAGTGAATCCGAAAACGTTCAAGCCTATCGGAGAAAAGAAAGGTCTGCTGAGTCTTGAGCCGGAGCGCTTCGGATGGCAGCGTTTCGGAGAGTATCTCGACAATACGTTCCTTGATCCCTTCACAGAGGGTGCATGGGTTACAAAGCATAATGGCAAGTACTACCTTCAATATGGAGCGCCAGGTACGGAGTTCAGTGGATATGCTGATGGGGTTGTGGTTTCTGATCATCCACTGGGACCCTTCAAGCCCCAGTTGCATAATCCGTTTTCCTATAAGCCGGGAGGCTTCGCGCGTGGAGCGGGACATGGTGCAACATTCCAGGATAATTATAAGAACTGGTGGCATGTCTCCACGACCGTGATCAGTGTTAAGAATAACTTTGAGAGACGCATCAGCTTCTGGCCCACGGCTTTTGATAAAGATGGTGTTCTTTATACAAACACGGCGTTTGGAGATTATCCGCACTACATGCCTTCGGGACCAGTGGATCACACGAAGAGCAGTTTCACCGGATGGATGCTGTTGAATTATAACAAGCCTGTGCAAGTATCCTCTACGTTGGGTAGCTATGCCGCGAACTTTGCTGTGGATGAAAACATCAAAACGTATTGGAGTGCACGGTCCGGTGCAAAGGGGGAATGGCTGCAAAGTGATTTGGGAGAAGTCTCAACTGTTCATGCTATTCAGATCAACTACGCCGACCAGGATGCGGATGTGCTTGGCAAGCCGAAGGGTTTGTATCATCAATACATTATCTCACATTCTGTTGATGGAAAATCGTGGAAAGTACTTGTCGATAAGAGCCGCAATAACACAGAGGTTCCTCATGATTATGTTCACTTGCCGCAGCCGGTGAAGACACGTTTTATCAGGATCGAGAATGTGCACATGGCCGCTGGTAAGTTTGCTTTGAGTGGCCTTCGCGTATTTGGTAAAGGTGCCGGGGCTGTACCTCCAATGGTGAGAGACTTTATTGTACTGCGCACTGAGAAAGACAAGCGAAGTGCGTGGATCAAGTGGGCACCATCAGATCATGCTTACGCCTACAATATTTATACAGGAGTTGCACCTGATAACCTTTACACCTGCATCATGGTACACGCCAGCAACGAGTATTATTTCAAAGGCATGGACAAAGAACTCCCTTATTATTTTCAGATAGAAGCGATTAACGAAAACGGGGTATCTTTCCGCACGGAGGTGATAAAGGCAGAGTGAGATTTATTTCTTCAGTGGACGGACAACCATTCCGTTGAAGTCATAGTATCCGATCTCGTCAAGATCTTCTGAGGTGCGTGCTGCGGCAAGGCCGTCCCGCATTTCGCCGAGCTCACTGAATTTCATAGGAACACGAACCTTTCCGCTTTTGTCGATGAAGCCCCAGCGCCCACCATACGCTTCTTCCTGGACGGCCATGTCACCATAAACTATTTCTCCACCCGTATTGCAGCGAATAAGTTCCTGTCCGTGGTATGGTTCAATCCAGCTATAGACAAAACCGCTAAGCATGACACCTTCAGAATCGGCCACAGCCCACTTATCGTTCTTGATCGCGTAGATTAAACCTCCTTCGTTGATACGGGCATCAGACAAAGCGCGTGCATGGAAGAGAACCTTCCCTTTGTCGTTCACTACTCCGGCCGTTGACAAAGGATACCCTACCGATGTATTTTCCTCGCTGCCGTTAATGACACAGAGTCCTCCGACAAAACCATCATAATGAAACGTTACCCCTGGCTGTGGCTTGATGATCCACTCCCCAAGTGAATTGATCACTCCCTCAGGTGCTTCCGGTGATTCCTGAACAATGGCGACGCCTCCCTGGAAATCTCTTACGTTGTAAAATGCGGGAGGGACTACAATGGAATTATTCCTGTCGATGAAACCCCACTGACCACCTTGCATTACGGCGGCGTATTTGTTTTTGAAGGGCCGTATCTCCTCGTAAGACGGTTCTATCACCACATTTCCTTTTTCATCAATGACTCCCCACGCGTCAGCAGAGCTGATCAACAGAAGGCCCTCTGAAAAAGGAGAGTCTGAATCCGGGGAGGCGAACAACACGTCATCGTATTGCGGGGTGACGATCCACTTGCCAGTGTTACTCAATACACCTGTCTTTCCATTCTCTGATGCTTTCAGGATTTTATATGACCCATAATCTATAAGGTCGCCCTGCTCGACTACTTCGACATCAACGTCAAGAGTGGCTGGGTAGACTTCGCTTCCATCGGGTGCAATGATTGAGAATAGCTCGTCCTTTGATGCGAGGTAGTTTTTTCCAAACGGAATGAGCATTTCGTATACCGCTTCCGTTATGATTTTCCCTGCGGAATTGACTAACCCCCATTTGCCACCGAGGCAGGCATAATAGACAGCCTCCTCACATTCGGCCGGACAAGGCGTGTAAGTTGCTTCGCCGCCTTCATTGAATAGCGCCACCGTTTTTCGGAACGGCGTAATCAACTCAAACTTTGGAGCAAGTAATGTCGTACCCTTCTCATCAATCAATCCCCACTTGCCGCCTTCATAGAGCCATGTGTCTTCATTCAGGGCGGCTCCCATGTTCACTCGTGCGATCTTGCCTTCAAAGTCAGTGGCAAAGTCATAGACAGGAGGGATTACAAACGCTTCTGATCCGGCTCTCATGTATCCGACTTTATCGCCATCCTGCGAAGCAAAAAGATTTCCCGCGTCTGCGTAGTAGTAAGGTTGGTATTCCGGGGGAACGTTGCCGAGTACTTTTCCTGTTCTGTCAACGTATAGAAACTTTTCCTTCTGTTGGACAATAGCCTTTCCGTTCTTGAACTCCCATGCGAAGTCGTATTGTGGCGCAATAACAAACTCTCCTTTCTTATCGGTGAACCCGAACGTAGCTCCCTTTTGAGTGACTTTGATAAGATTACCCGTGACCTCAACGTTGTCGTATTGAGGCGGAACGATCTCTTTTAAAGTTTTAAGATCCTTTGCGCCAAAAGAGTTGTTTGATCGGAAGATGGCAATGTCACCTGTAACAGAAACGATATCGAGGTGGGGCTTGATAACAAAACGTCCTTGTTTGTCGATCAGGCCTGTTCCGCTTTCAGTTGACACGATTGCGTAGCCTGCTTCGTTGAAAGAGGAGGCTGTTTTGAATTTCTGAGGGAACGCCGTTGTTCCGTCTGTTTTGATGTATGTATATGCATTTTCACCTAGCTTCACTGCGGCCAGCCCATTCGAGAAAGGCTTGAAATCGGAAGCCAGATAATAGTTATCATTTACAGAAGTGACTCTTTGGTAAACCCAGTTTCCATCACGGTTGATGTATCCGAAAACATTGCCCTTCTTCGCTGCGGCACGACCCTCCGAGAATGTTTCGATCTGATCGAAGGATGCGGGGATGACCCATTCTTCTCTTTTGTTGATTGTTCCGATTTTTCTGGTCTCCAGATCTGATGCGGGCGCAGTATCGTGTCCGTTGTAATTGAAGATAGCTTCAGTGATTCGTTCTTCGGGAATGAGATTCCCGTCTGAAAGCGTGGCATAAGACCAAGGCGAATCATAAGAAGGATCGTGCTTCACCTGGGCGTACCCGTCCCTGATATATTCGGCCTTAGCAAAGGTTTCGCTGAACACCGCGCCTTTCTTATCTACGAATGTCCATCCAGCATCGAGGCTGTATCCGGTGTAATCGTTCTCATCGACAATAACGTCTGATGTATTTACCCGCGCATAACCATCTTTGAAGTCATCCGCGAAAGCGAATTCCGGTTTAATCTGAACTTCCCCTTTTGCATTGACGAAGCCATATCTTCCGTTGAGCTTGATTCTTCCCATGCCTTCCTGAAAATTGAAGGCATGGTCAAAGGAGGGAGCGACGACCACTTTTCCTGTCTTGTCCATATAGCCGTACTTAGAATTTTCTTTCACCGGAAAGAGGATGGCTTCCATGGGCTTTTCGGCCGCGGGCTTCTCCGAACAGGAAGGGGCGATGAGTAGTACTAGAATGAGGAAGCGGGTCAGGGTATTCATGGGAAGTTGATAACGCGGATCCCAAAATAGCCGATCGGCCATTTGGTTCAAAATTTTAGGACCCCGATATGTATGCGTCGTTGATTTCGGACAGGTTTTGCGAATACCGAAGGCTTTTTATTTATTTCGGAGGCCATGACGAAATCGAAACAGGTTCTTCATTTTGTTTTGTACGGCGCCTTCCTTGCGCTGCTCATCTTCCTCCTGAAGTGGCTGGAGTTTCGATTTATTATTATAGATCATTCACAGGAAATATTCACCGGAGCGATAGCGCTGATTTTTACCGCTCTCGGTATCTGGCTTGCCCTGAAACTCAGTAAGCCTCGTACGGAAAAGGTTGTCATCGAGAAACAGATCCGGGTGCAGGCGGATAATTTTGTTTTTAATACTGACGAGGCTGACCGGCGGGGGCTTAGTAAACGTGAACTTGAAGTTCTTCAACTTATGTCCGAGGGTCTGAGCAATCAGGAGATCGCCGACAGGCTTTTTGTTTCCGGCAATACGATCAAAACGCATTGTCGAAATCTCTTTGAGAAACTTGAAGTGGTGAGAAGAACTCAGGCTGTTCAAAAGGGAAGGGACCTTAATCTTATCGCCTGATCACTCTAAAGGGCTGTTTTTTGTGAAATCACCCAAAAGGATGAATCGGAATCCTTAAGCGTCACCGTGCTTTGAGGGAAAAAAGTATGAAAAGAAATGTTCTTGTTTTTGGTCTGATATCGGGAGTGATCATCAGCGCATTCATGGCCTACTCAACCGCCCATTGTTATGCAACCGGGGATTTTGAGGGTTCTGAGATCGTCGGTTATGCAAGTATGATCGTCGCGTTTTCGATGATCTTTGTGGGTGTGCGAAACTATCGCGATAAATTCAGCGGCGGTACGATCTCATTTAAAAAGGCGTTTCTGATAGGGCTTGGTATTTCAGCAATAGCCGGCGTGTTGTATGTGGCTGCGTGGGCGGTTAATTACAATTTCTTTATGCCCGACTTCATGGAGAAGTATGTTGCTTACATGGAGAGGACTTCCCCCGGAGAGCCAGAGAAGATCGAACAAATGGAAACTCTGGTCGAGTGGTACAAGAACCCTTTGTATTTCGTGCTATTAACTTTCATAGAAGTATTCCCGGTGGGTTTAGTTATGTCACTCGTAATTGCATTGTTTCTCAAGAGACGTCCCGATGAACAAACCCCGGATCCTGTGTTATGATGTTTGGGTCGTGGGTCGCGGTTCAGTAGATTTGAGAGTATAAATTCTCATCAAATGATTGTTACGCTGGTACATGTATGGGTGAAGCCGGATGAAATAGACAAATTCATCGAGGCGACACGGGAAAATCACGAACACTCTGTTAAGGAGCCGGGCAATTTCCGTTTTGATATTCTTCAGGATGCCACTGACCGTGGTAAGTTCATTTTGTATGAGGCATACGCGAGTGAAGAAGCTGTGGCTGCTCATAAAGAGAAGGCACACTATACGAAGTGGCGCGACCTTGTAGCGCCGTGGATGGCGAAGCCAAGGGAAGGTGTGAGGCATACTCTTCTATTTCCCGAATCGTGATGAAGAGTATTTTTGATCTTGCGTCGACAGCTTCGCTTTTCTTCGGTGCAGGGAAGCGTACACTGTTACCGAAGCTTCTTGCTGGTTACGGAAAACGAATTCTGCTTGTGCGCGGAGGTTCTTCTTTTGATACGTCTGGTTTCGGAAAAGAAATTGTTCGATCTCTTGAGGAGGCAGGGTTTGATATCCACCAATGTACTATTGCCAGTGAGCCAACACCAGCAATGATCGATATTGCCGTTGAAGAATCCGGGCACGACGTTCCATCGGCAGTCCTTGCGATCGGAGGAGGTAGCGTACTCGATGCAGGCAAAGCAATTTCTGCCATGCTGCCGCTTCGGCAACCGGTCAGAGATTTCCTGGAAGGTGTGGGTAACCGTTCGCACCCCGGTCGGAAGATTCCCTTTGTGGCAGTGCCGACAACTGCAGGGACCGGAAGTGAGGCCACAAAGAATGCAGTGCTTTCAGAAGTGGGAGAGAATGGATTCAAGAGGTCGTTGCGTCATAACAATTTTGTCCCTGATGCTGCAATCGTAGATCCTGAATTGACGATATCGCTTCCGGGAAATGTGACGGCTGCAAGCGGAATGGATGCGTTTACGCAATTACTGGAATCTTATGTTTCGACCAATGCCAATCCCGTTACCGATGCACTCGCTCTTGAGGGGTTAGCTCTTATTGGTCGATCTCTTATAAAAACTTATGAAAGTCCCGCTGATGTGAATGCGCGTACGGACATGTCGCTGGCAGCGTATCTTTCAGGCGTCACCCTGGCGAATGCCGGTCTCGGACTTGTACATGGATATGCTTCCTCCGTTGGGGGTCGATATAATATTCCCCACGGTGTGATCTGCAGTGGCGTTATGTACGCATCCAACGTGGTGACCGTACGCAAACTGAGTAATGAAGGAAGGAATGAATCCCTGAAGAAATTTGCACTGGCAGGACAAGCAGTGTCGGGTGTGTCTGGACGTTCATCGGAATACCTGATCGACGCGTTACTTGTCTTCATCAAAACTTCAGCAAGTCAGATGCGGATACCCACTTTGTTTTCGGAAGGTGTTCAAGAGAAAGATGTGAATGCCATTGCCGCGGTTACTGATGAAAAGTATAATCCGGTTAAACTGAGTACAGATGAAAAGCGCGAGGTCTTGATGATGAGTTGAGAAATAGACCATACAGAAATCCGCGGATAGGCGCTGCGTTGGAATGAATTACGTTTTATTGTGGTGATGTTCGGGTTGATCGAATGGACTACTCCCGGAACGCAATAAAAAGCGAAAGAGGTTGTGTAAGCACAAACCCCTTTCGCGTTGCAATAGATCACTATTGTATATATTCAGTTTTAAGTCATTCCCTTTGATAAAAAACGCATGCCAGCACCATTTAGTTGTGTGTGGGCAGGAGTAAATGCCCGGAGAAACCTATTCAAAATCTGATTCGGTATGATATTTTTGCAGCTCCTTTGTGAAATATTCTACCGATATCAAAACTTCAGAACCTGAACAGCCAGTACCGGAAGTTGCCGAGATCAGCGGGGGAACCAACGCCGCCGCGTCAGGACGATTCCCGGCATTCCCTGCACTAAGCAACCGGAAGTATAGGTTGTTTTTCTTTGGTCAGGCCGTTTCCGTGATCGGTACCTGGATGCAGATTGTGGCTCAGGGATGGTTAGTGCTTCAGCTGACGCAATCGCCAGTGGTCCTTGGCTTCATCGCCGCGATGATCACCGTTCCCTCTCTGCTATTTTCTCTTTTTGGCGGTCTCGCCGTAGATCGCCATAATAAAAAGACTCTTCTTTTCATCACCCAGGCTTGTAGCTTCTCTCTTTCGCTGATCCTTGGAATCTGTACATTAGCGGATGTCATCACGCTTCCGATTCTTGCTGTGCTTGCCTTTGGAATGGGTACCGTAAACGCAATTGACGCTCCCGCAAGACAGGCTTTTGTTTCTCAAATTGTAAGTCGCGATGAACTCGCGTCTGCGATCGCTCTGAACTCAGCGGTATTCAATGCAGCCCGTGCTGTCGGCCCTGCTATTTCGGGACTGATCATCGCCTCTATCGGGACTGGTGTATCATTTCTGTTTAACGCTCTTTCTTATGCCGTACTTTTTGTGGCATTGCGGTTCATTCCCTATGTGGAGATACAGCATGTCGTGAAAGGCAACGCGCTCCATGCCATCCGCGATGGAATACGTTATGCGTTCACGCATCCGCTGATCCGGGTGCTGGTCATCTTTACGGCTGTGCTATCGGTCTTCGGATGGTCGTATAGTACGTTGCTGCCTCTGATTGCAAAAACCCGTTTCGGCTTGGAAGCGCAGGGTCTTGGCTACCTTTACGCGGCCACCGGTCTCGGATCGGTACTGGCCACCTACCTTGTAGGGGCTTACTCGAGGAAGTGGAAACCCATTACTTTTATCGCTTCCGGGAACATACTCTTTGGAATTGGCCTGGCGGGCTTCGCGCTTTCGGAAAGCCTGTATGTAGCATTGCCGTTTCTTTTCCTTATCGGACTTGGCTTGCTTTGTCAGGCCGCGACCATGAACACTCTTATTCAAAGTGTGGTGCGAAACGAATTTCGCGGGCGAGTCATGAGTCTGTATGTCCTGATGTTTCTTGGCTTTGCTCCTTTCGGAAATTTTGAAGTGGGGTTCCTTAGTGAAAGGCTGTCCATCACAGCTGCGTTCCTGATCAATGCTATCATCGTAGTTACATTCGGAATGATCGTATTTCAATACCGGCAGAAAATTCTTGATGCTTATCGCGCTTATAATCAATCGAACGATCCGGAGGATTAAACCACCTTGGTCAGTACATTCTTTTCTTACTGTTTCTCGTTATCTTACCTAAGAAGCTGTTGACATGAAATCCCCGGTACCGCGCTACTCTTTGAAGCGCATCAAGCATAGTTTGCTGAAGGAAAGACGTTGGACAAGGAAGGCCATCCGTGCGATCTGGATTTCCGTTGTCATGGTCATCGCTGGCATACCCCTCTATATTTATCTTGTCATTCTTAACCCGTTCAATCTTTTCGGGTCAATGCCTTCGCTTACGCAGATCGAAAATCCTGAGAATGATTTATCCTCGGAGCTTATTTCGGTTGATGGGAAGTCGCTGGGACGCTACTTCAGATATAACAGAAGCCAATTGAGATATGATCAGCTTCCTGAACCTTTAGTAAAGACCTTGCTTATCTCCGAAGATCACCGTTTCCATGATCATTCGGGGATGGATTTTCGTTCCTCTGTCCGTGTGTTACTTGGAATACTAACGTTGAACCCGAGAGGAGGAGGGAGTACGTTATCACAACAGACAGCGAAGAATCTTTTCAAGACACGAGGAGAAGAGCTAGAGGGACGACTTGCCTCGCTGGGATCGCCTTTCAGATTACTGATTAGTAAAACAAAGGAGTGGATCATTGCTGTGAAGATTGAACGAAGATTTACGAAGGAGGAAATCATAGCTCTGTATCTAAATACAGTTCCGTTTAATAATAATGCTTACGGTATAAAGGTTGCCGCGGAAACTTATTTCAATAAGAATGTTGATCAGCTGAACGTTCAGGAAATAGCTGTGCTAATTGGATTGCTCCAAAACAATCGTGATTTCGATCCGGCACACTTCCCTCAACATTCCACCAGGAAGCGAAATGAAGTGCTTCTGAAACTTTTCAGGCACGGGTATATTTCGTCGCGAAGAGAATACGATTCAATCTCGTCCCTTCCGTTGAGGATTGACTTTAGTGTCCAGAATCAGAACAACGGTATGGCTACTTACTTTCGGAGCGCATTAAAACCAGAGCTTCATCGCTGGTGTCGTGAGAACGGATACGACTTGTACGAATCCGGTTTAAAAATATACACCACCATCGACAGCAGGATGCAGCTTCTGGCGGAAGCCGCAGTGCACCGTCATATGAAATGGCTGCAAAGAGATTTTGAAGATCAATGGGCCGATGCTGACCCGTGGTCGGAAAGTTTCGTCGAGAGAAAGATCAAGCGCACTGAGTTTTATAAATCACTCGTAAAGCGATATGGCGACAATACAGCGGAAATCACCAGGGCACTTAATATGAAGAAGCGTATGCGGGTCTTTACCTGGCTAGGTGACAAAGACACGCTGATGAGTTCGGTGGATTCAATCCGATATTATAATCGGTTCCTCCATACCGGTATGGTGGCGATGGATCCGCGCAATGGAGAAATCAAGGCATGGGTCGGAGGCATCAACCACAGGTATTTTAAGTTTGATCACGTGCGTCAGTCAAGGCGTCAACCCGGATCTACATTCAAGCCTTTCGTTTATGGAAAAGCAATGGAGGATGGATACTCGCCATGCGATGAATTTCAGGATGTTTCTCCGGGGATCAATGTGAATGGGAAGATATATCAGGTCGCTAATTCGAACGGAAGCTACGGCGATGGCAGCAGTGTCACACTTCGACAAGCTCTGGGTATGTCTTTAAATACTGTGACGATCCAGCTCATGGAGAAACTCCAACCACAGAACGTAGTCGATTTCGCGCAGCGCGTTGGAATCAAGAGCGACCTCAAGCCTGTCTATTCTCTCGGATTGGGAACGAGTGAACTTTCATTGCTTGAATTGGTGGGCGCGTATAGCAGTTTTGTTAACGATGGTATATACACTGAACCTTATTATATCACGAGAATTGAAGATAAGTATGGTAATGTGCTGGAAACCTTTTCTCCAAAGTCGCGGCAAGTTATCAGTCGTGAGACAGCCCAGAAGACTGTTTACCTATTGAGGGGAAGTGTAGATGAAGAAGGTGGTACTTCTCAGCATATCAGCCAACGAATCCTTTCGGACAACGAGGTGGGAGGAAAGACTGGTACAACGAATAACGCTTCCGATGGTTGGTACGTCGGGCTTACACATAATCTGGTTACAGGGATCTGGGTTGGTGGCGACGAACCGGGTATTCGCTTCAAAGATTGGAGGCGCGGTTCGGGAGGAAGAACTGCTTTACCGGTGTGGACGAATTTTATGGAGGGCGTCTATGCGCATCCGGAGATCGGTTACAAGAAAGGTTTTTTCAGCGAGCCGGATTCGCAGGAATTCGATTGTGACCAGCTGCATTATTGATTGGGAAGAATCCATTCTATCTTTTCGCCTGCGAGAGGTTGCCAAAACTGAATGTATGAGAAGCGGAGGAAAGAAAATATTTTCAGCTGAATTAAATGCGGTCCGTTCGTAGGATTGTACAGTGGGAACAGCCAACGGGACCGGGTTTTTGACAACGAAAAGGCTACACGCCATTCATCTGACTCTTAAGCTGTTCAACTGGCAAATCGGCAATGAACCTACTTACTGCAGTTCGGAAGTATTTCGGCGGACTGCTTTAAGATTTAAGCTTCATTAAAAATGTAATAGTTGTTTCGTGTGTAAGGAGTGAACTCTTCATAATAGAATCATTATCTCCAATGTGCTGACTTTTGTATCATCAAATAACACGAGTTGGAAGCGAGAAAGTGGATAGTAATGGTTGAGGACGACATGGATATGCATTATTTGTATAAGCGCGTATTCCAGAACCTGAATCTTGACGAGCGTCTGAAGCTGTTCGACAACGCGAACGATGCACTCAATTTTCTTCAGGAGTCTTTTTCTGAAACAGAAGTTATTTTTTCTGACATCAACATGCCGAAAGTCGATGGTCTCGAATTGAAGCGGCGCATCAATGAAGATAATTGTCTTCGGGATAGCCAGATTCCCTTTGTATTTCTGTCAACCTCAGCCTCTGAGAGGGACATCCAGAAATCAACAACACTGGGTGTGCAGGGATTTTTCGAAAAAGGCGTTACTCTTGATGAGATGGAGCGCACCATCAATCAGGTGTTGAGCCAGTGGAAGGCATAAAGGCTTCTATTTTCCAAATATTTTCCTTAACAGAATACGCTCGCTGGTAGCGGAGTGGAATGCGCGCTCTTTTATAAATTCGTTGAACAGATCGTCGACAATTGCATCAACCAGGTCGCATTCAGGGAGGTCGTGACCGAGGTGTTCAATTGGATTTGAGGTCACTGCTTTCTTTGTCACCGCAATCATGTCCAGCCAATCTTTTTGCTCCAAATCCTTCTGACGCGCAGCAAGCATAGAGAAGATCGGTTTAAGGTAGTAGCGGAATTTTCCTTTGTATTTCTTAAACAGAATTCCCATGGTAAGATACTTTTAAGTGTGAAATTAATCCCGATGCTACTTGTGATTCCACCCTTAACATTAAAAATAGATTAAGAAGATGTTAAGCTGCATCTGTCTTTTTTAGAATTACGTACTTTGAGCCATTGAATATTCGCCATGCGCTATCTGCTCATTCTTTCGTTACTCATTGGGATCTCTGATGTTCGGGCACAATCTTCGTTTCGAAAGAACACGTCGAATCAAAATGCCTGGGTCATGTACTTTGGAAATCACAAATTCTCAGAGCGGTGGGGATGGCATGCCGAGGCACAATTCCGGCGCCACGACTTTCTTTCTGAATCGCAGCAGCTCTTGCTTAGAACAGGGATAGAATATTATTCTCCAAATGGCAATCGTTTTACTGGTGGGTATGCGTTTGTCCGGACGCATCCATACGGTGAGTTTGCTGTTCCGCAGGCGTTCCCGGAACATCGTATTTGGCAACAGTTTCTTACCTCGCAAACCTTCGGGAAGTTTAAGCTTGCTCATCGGTACAGACTCGAACAACGGTTCATCGGGAATGCCACAACCGGGGAAATGAAAGATGGGCGATACGAGAATCGTTTCCGTTATATGATCAAAGCAACGTATGGGATAAGTGACGCGCTGTTTCTGGCTGCCTACGAAGAGATCTTCGTAAACTTTGGTAAGGAGGTTGGGTTTAATTTGTTTGATCAGAACAGGGCTTATGCCGCTCTTGGGTTTACGGTTTCTCCAACTTTGAAGATCGAGCTAGGGTATCTATACCAGGCGGTTCAGTTGCGATCTCTGGATATATCAGCGGAGCCTAAGTCGCGGATTGAGAATAACCATACGCTTCAGGCGGGTGTGTTCTTTAATGTGCCGCTTTATTCGAATGGCGAATGAACTGATGCGAAGGAATTAATTACTTCAGACGTCAAGCAGCTCACTAGCCTCGTGGTCAAGATGGACGAAATTATTACTGCGAATATTTTGATCCCAAAATGTATGATCGGTTTAATCCTCGACCACCCAGCACATAGTTGAGAACCAGACTTTCTATCAATAATTAGGTCGAATACACACTTCGTTGACTACAGAGCGGGAAACGGGGTTCGAACCCGCGACCCTCAGCTTGGGAATCTGATGCTCTACCAACTGAGCTACTCCCGCTTTATACTGATCAGGCGATTAATTTCGCTTATGGCGACCTGAATTTCAAGGACTTTTTACCTGTAGTTCCGGCCATTCCGTCGTTCCATCTTTTTCTCTGGTAAAGACTAAGGTTTCGTCATACCCTATGACAATCTCCGCGGTCGTATAGATGGTGTTTCCATCCAGGAGGTGTCCACCTATCACCGCACCGACATTATCGCTGATAGAAATGTGTAGATGGCAACCGTTGATACTGAGAGTCCCTACCAACGAGACAATCTCAAAATGACCTTCGCGAACAACACTTGTATCCTGATTGGCGAACCTCAGATGTGTTCGTTTTAGACTTCCCACACACGTAATGATCCAGCCCGCGGCAATGCCTTTGTCACGAACGATGTTCATTAATTCTGATTTCAGGTCCTGGCCGGGTAATAATCGAAAGATGTGTGTCTTCATCTGTAGGACAAGATAAGAAAGGCCTCACACTCTTTCTCAATAAGTCAGCTTGAGTTTGGTGAAATGAATCGAAGAAGCCAGGACCAATCCCGACTTCTTCGATAATGATTGAGTTGATGCTTACTCGTATTTCAGGGTGTGCGCCGGATTACTGGTGGCTGCCTTGATCGTTTGGGCGCTGACCGTGATAATGGATATCGCCACAGCAACGAAAGCTGACAGGATAAACACGACTATGTTGATGTCAATATGATAAGCAAAGCTTTCTAGCCAGTCTCGCATAAAGTAAAATGCGACAGGCCAGGCGATGAGGTTTGATATCAGAATAAGAATCACAATCTCTTTCGATAATAATCCGAGAATATGAGGGACACTTGCTCCCAATACCTTCCTGATTCCAATCTCCTTCACTCGTTGAGTCGTGTTAAATGTTGCCAGTCCGAAGAGTCCGAGACACGCTATGAAAATTGCGAGGCATGAAAACGTTGTGAACAGTTGACTTTGTTTCTGTTCATCCTCGTAAAGAGCCCTGTATTGCTCAGTAAGGAATTGGTAGTTGAAAGGCCTCGCCGGAAGGAACTCTTTCCACTTAGCTTCCAGGAACCTCAGACCCTCCTGGGTATTGCCGCCCTCAATTCGGATTGATAATGCATTAAACCGGTTTGTACCCTGGAAAATCATTGGTCTAATTTTCTCGTGGAGCGATTCAAAATGGAAATCTTTCACGACGCCAATCAACTTACCGCGTGTGCCACCATATTCGAAATCTTCATCTAAGTGTGATCTGTAATCGCTCCAGCCAAGGGCCCGTGCCGCCGCTTCATTGATGATGAAAGCGAGAGTGTCATCCGTCGCGATTGACTTGGAAAAGTTTCTACCCGCAGCCATTTCAATTCCGTAAGTGCTGAAGAACTCAGGATCTATTGCAATTGTCTTGAGATCAACTGGCGCGCTTACCATGCTATCGCCTTTGATGACCTTTGCTGTGCCGAAAGAGTCCAATAACCTTCCCGTTGGAATTCGCGAAGACCGTCCGACGTTTCTTACCAGCGTGGATGTAGTGACTTCGTTGTAGAATGCGTCGTAGCTTTCTGAAAGTTCGGCATAGTGGGGCAAAGTAATCAGCTGATCTTTTTGATATCCAAGATCGCGAGTATTGATGAAGTGAAGCTGCTGAAATGTAATGATCGTTGCTATAATCAGAACGATTGATATGGAGAATTGCGCAACGACCAGTCCTCTTCTCAGGCCAGCTTTCCCCCTTGCTGAACCTTGTTGACCCTTAAGTGTGAGAGCAGGTTTGAAGCCTGATATTACGAATGCCGGGTACACACCCGCGAGGACACCAATCAGGATTGCAAACAAAAGTAAACCGCCCAGAAAGAGCGGGTTAAGGAAGACATTCAGCGAAAGCTCCTTCCCTGTGAAGTCATTCAGCAATCCCAGGCCTGCCGCAGACAATGCAAGCGCAAGAATGAGAGAAAGCATCGCGATAAGAATTGACTCACTGAGATATTGTGCGATGAGTTGATTTCGGAATGCGCCCACCACTTTTCTAAGACCAACTTCTTTCGCTCTCTTTGTCGCGCGTGCGGTAGAAAGATTGATGAAGTTGAAGCCGGCGATAAGGATGATAAACAGTCCGATGACGCCCATCATATAAACACTCCGGATGTTTCCGTTCACTTCTATTTCGTCATCGAGGTGCGAATGAAGATGGATGTCGGTAAGTTTCTGCAGATAAAGTGTAGTTGATTTTGAGGCGACCCATTCGGCGGGTACTCCCCAGTTGGCGCGGGCATAGGTGCCGAAATGCTTGTCTATGAACGCAGGAAGTTCTTTCTCAAGTTTGCTTGGATCGGCCCCTTGTTCCAAAAGAATATAAGTTCCAAAGGCGTTTTTTCCCCAGCTGGTTTCCAGTCTGGTTCGTCCATACACGTTGTCATCATCCAGTGAAGAGAATGAAACCATCAACTCGGGATGCCAGTGCGATTGGTGTGGAAAATCTTCATATACGCCAGTGACTTCAAGATCAAATTGGTTGTTTGCGCGAAGTCGTTTACCGATGATGTTTGTTGAGTTGAAGTATCGCATCGCTGTTTTCTCGGACAGCATGACGGTAAACGGTCTGGATAAGGAAGCTTCGGCGTTTCCGGATTTCACATTAATATCCATGATCCGGAACAGTGATGGCTCAACGATGAAGAGGTTTTGTTCGGGGTTTGACATTTTAAGTTCGCCGTCCTCTTCGAGTCCGATCACAATGTTATAATTAATGGCGCGGGCCACTTCCTTGATTTGGCCAAAGTCATTTTTGATCAGTGGACCGATCGGCGGCGCGACGCTGGAGAGATGAAGATTCACATCGCCATCGGGTGAATGGAAGCTGCGTGTCACGCGATAGATTTGATCAGCCTTTGCGTGATGCCGGTCGTAGCTAAGTTCATCTTTGATGAAGATGTAGATAAGCAGGCTGCACGCGATGGCTAATGCAAGTCCGCAAATGTTAATGAAGGATGTGAGTTTGTTTCTGTAGAGAGATCTGAAGGCAACTTTGAAGTAATTCCTGAGCATAGGGTTTTGTTTGCGAGACTGCTCTTCCAAAGACTATGCAGATATTGAAACGTTGCAAAACCGCGCAGGAACGAAGGATCGTAATTACTGTCGTGTCCGATCGCGCGACTTACCTGTCCAGAACCGGACTCCTGTAAGCTAATGGACGCAATTTATTTCTTTGACGTGGAAGGTTTTGGGAAGATCGTCTTAAAACAATTCCAGGGTGTGTTCTCACCGGCGTCTTTGTCCACGTTACGACCATAAAATCCATCGAGAAAGCTATTGGGATCAGACCAGACAGTCTGTACGATGCCTTGAAAACGCTCAGTCATTCCAGGTGCCGAATCTGCGCGATAACGAATCATGTCAGCAACTTGCGTGGTTGCCACGGTTGGATTTCTCCATGGACATGTCGCCACATCAAATCCTTTCATTGAGAAGTAGACTGCGGTTTTGTCGGCGCGCTCATAATGCCAGTCGCAGATAAAAACATCTTTCGGAATCATGTCTATCGCTCTGTGAGTATTATTCATGCTTGCCTCCCACATGCCAAGCCCGGACGACTTTCCATCGATAAGGCGATCACCCCAAATCCATAAGCGTCGGTTCTTAGTGGCGAGGTGGTCACGGATCGTGCGAACTTCCTCGGCGAACAGTTCAGCTTTGTCGCGTCCGCCGCAACGCGGGCACTTGTCATCTCCCAGATAAAACACTTCGTCCATTCCTGCATGAAATGCCGAAGCTTCGAATACTTCACAAATTTCATCGACTAGTGGGAAAACGATTTTGTGCACTTCTGGATGTTGTGGGCAATAACTCTTGCAATAGAGTCCATCTGCATTGGGCCACTCATATTTTGCAGGCATCTTTACGTGAGGAGTCTCGTCAAGCTCAGGATAGACACGAAGGAGATTGTGAGTTGTCTCCGCCCATGACTGATGGCCAAGCAAATTTATCTGGGGAATAATAGCAATTCCTGATGCTTTGCACGATGCTACAATCTTCTGGATGTCGCTTCGGGAAAGCGCAACACTGTCACGAAGTCTTGGGTTTGAGGTGTATTGATAGTTGAAGTCCACACGTAGTATCAGTGTATTGATCTTCCTTGGAGCGAGTTCCTCCCTGATAAATTTAACGAATGGTTCAACTCCGGTGGGTCGAGGTGCAGCTATACAGAAGCCGCGTACCGGTAGCGTTGCGATGGTTTCGGTCTGCCCAAAGGCGGGAAAGATCATCAGTGGCAACGCGAGGAGAAATATTGTGAAATGGTGTGCTCTCATAGTTGAAGCTTTATTTTGAGTTTGTTCAGGATCGTGACTACCCCCAATACCGCAAAAGCGTAGGCAGCAGCCCAGATTACTCCCGGGATACCGTAAGTGAAAATGTCTGGCTGATAAATGTCTGTCAGCCGCATCAATGCATAAACCACGAATGGTATGAGGTAAGCAAGAAGAGGGTTTGCAGCGGCGGGTTGAATCCACTTTACCCAGCGGTCCTGCTTTCTAATATCAATCAACCAGTATAAAAGAGTGTATACAATGACGCAGGTTGCAATACTGAATAGTGCCCAACTCGGAGTTGCGTAAATCTTGGAGACTTCATATCGCGGTCGAAGAACGACCGCTGCGATCAGACATACCGTTGTGAATAGTGCCAGGTAAAGGAGTTTTTGGATGAAGGGTTTTTCTCTGGGAGCATTTCCAAAAACAAGGAAGAAGGTAATTGTTCCGGAAAGTGTAATGGACGTATGGATCGTGTGTCCTCTTGCGCTATTCATAAATTGCAGAAGCAAATTCCCGGTGTCGGCGTATTCTTTTGCAATGATATAGAACACGAAACCAAGCGTTGTGAAAATCGCGAGCCGGGCCAACGAATTTTTGCTGACAAGGTAGATGATGCAACTAAACAAATAGGCCCAGCCGATAAGACCAAGGATGCCCCACCATTGTGGTGTCATTCCGGAGGTTCCGTCTCCACTCTTGTAGAGGAACATTAATATGATGAGCCCGACAATTCCAACTGCGCGGAGCAGGAGAATCAATTGCTTCGGTAACCGGTTATAGCTGTTCCAGGTAAGTAAGGCAAATACAAAGAAGAGAACGGACCATAACGGAAGTGAAATCTTCATTGCTTCTTCGTTATATCCGCCATCCGAGTTTACCATAAATAAACCAAGGACCAGCAGGCCAGTGGTGCGCAATGCAATGTGACCTGCGATAGCGGGCATGCTCTCTCCTTTTGTGATCCGGTTTTGAAGAGCGATGGGAAGGGACATGCCGACGATGAAGAGAAACGCCGGGAATACAATATCAACATACGTCATGGCGTCATCATCGGCGCCTGCGTGTGTTGTCCATGATGGCATGCCGTCAATTCCTGCGAGCTCATTCACGAAGATCATTACCAGAATGGTGATTCCTCGAAAGGCATCAATGGAATAGACTCGTTGAGTAGCCAGTGCGTTATCTGCGCTCTGGGGCGGACGAATACCTGGGTTCATAAGTTTAGTCTGCCGAATATAAACTCAAGAATCCGAGGTCTTCAATAAAATCTGATTAAAAATCGGTGCACATAATACAGATGGCGGAGCACATCGCACACGGCTATAATTTCTCCAGGAATGCAAATACTTTTTGCTGCACTTCTTCAGTGTCGAACATTTCTCCGAAGTGTGGTGCGCCTTTAACGATCAGGAGATCTGTGGGTACTCCGGTCACCTTGAGCCACGCGTTCAGAAGATATGACTGGGTCGGAGGCACAGCCTGGTCGAGCTCACCATGAATGATCTGGAAAGGCGGATCATTTTTGTCGACATAATGGACAGGGCTTGCTCTGCGACATAGGTCGGGTCTGATCAGTGGGGACTCTCCAAGAAGGATTCCAATTGGCGATGTGTCCGGACGGGGGGTTGCATTTGCGTAGAAGAGCATCAAATCACTAGGACCGTAGAAGTCGAGTACGCCGCGGATTTTGTAAGCGGGCTTCCCTGTTGCCGGGTAGAATTCTTGGACGTGATCATTAAGAGAAAGGGCAAGCAATGACGCGAGATGTCCTCCGGCGGAAAACCCCATCAGGATAAACCGATTCGGATCGAGATCATATTTTGCTGCATTGTCGTGAAGAAACTGGACCGCCTGTGAACAGTCTTTTATCTGCGCGGGAAAGGGAGCTGTTGTGCTTTGACGATAATCGATGGAGGCAAACGCGAACCCACTTTCACAGATGCGCCGGATTGTCTTTTGCATGTAGCTCATATCGGCATACTTGTCATTGACTTGCCACCCTCCACCGTGGATCCATATCACCAAAGGAAGTTTCTTGTTTGATTGTGCGGGCAGATAGATGTCGAGTAAATGTTTTTTCAGTGTATCCTTTGCATAAGGAATGTTCTGGTGGAAGATCGTCTCCGAAGGGAAAATTGATTTTATAAAAAGAGTTTGCCCAGTCGAATTGATACAAATCCCAGCGAATAAAAAGACAAAGATCAGTTGTCTCATGATTAATTGGATTTACCGGTTCCGTATTTTTTTATTAGAATGGAAGTCGAGTCTTTAATCAGTTCTTCCAGTATTTTGACGTCAATGTTTTTAAGTTGCTTGATATACAGGCAACCCTTTCCAGCCTTATGCTCCCCAAGCTTTTTAAGAAGCTGCTCCTGCCTTTCTGAATTTAACAATACATAAAGAGAAAGGTTCTGCTTTCTGGGAGAAAAGCCCGTGAGGCAGGAATACCCTTCATGCCCGCTTTCATAACGATAATGATACTCCCCGAATCCAACGATGTTTCCCCACATCTTTGGTTCCTCCTTCGTGATCTTTTTCATCAGCGCAATCAAAGTGTGACAGTCATTGCGCACTGAGTCCGGTTCAATGGTATTAAGAAATTCATCGACCGGTTGGAGTGTCGGTTTAGTTTTTTGTTCAGCCATTTTGGAAATTGTGTCCTAAGATAGCCCATGCCTGCATATTCTGATGAGACCGATGAAAATTCATCGGGAGCCATTAGGTGGAGGCATGAAAAAGTCAGGACTGAGATTGAAGAACCATCTTCCATCAGAGAGTTTCCGTATCTTCGAAGAAACTCTGAATTATGAATAAAACCGTTCTAATCACCGGGGCGTCAGGAAACCTTGGAATTGAGGTTGTAAGAAAATTTGCCAGCGATGGCTATCGTGTGGCTGCTGTTATGGCCAGGGGGCAAAAGATGCCGTCGGGACTTGGTTCATCGGTAGTTGAGTTTGAAGCGGACCTCAGTAGTGAAAAAGAAGGCAATGATGTCGTGGAACGTGCGATTTCTGAATTTGAATCCATTGATGCAGCTCTTTTGCTAGCGGGAGGATTTGCAATGGGGAATATCAAGGATAGCAATATCGATGCTATTCGGCATATGGTGTCTGTAAATTTTGATACGGCGTACACAGTGGCGCGTCCGTTGTTCAATCATATGGTGGAGCGAAAGAGTGGACGCATCGTATTTGTTGGAGCACGTCCTGCGCTGCGGGCTGAGTTGGGGAAGAATATGATGGGCTATACTTTGTCGAAGTCGTTGCTGTTTAAACTCGCTGACATCATGAATGCAGAGGGATCCGCATCGAATGTCATCACCTCGGTAATTGTACCGTCAACCATTGATACTGCTGCCAATCGCGCCGCCATGCCTGGACAGGATTTCAGTAAATGGGTGAGCCCTGCGTCGATTGCAGCAGCGGCGGCGTTTCTTTGCTCTGCTGAAGCTTCATCCGTTCGTGAGCCTGTCTTGAAACTTTATGGCGATTCATAATAAAAAAAAACGGAGTGCATGAGCAGATGCTAAGCACTCCGTCGAAGAACAGCCACCTATCAATTAAAATTCAAGTTTTTTTTCGCGTGCCTGTTCTTTAACTGCTTTAATCATTGCAGCGTCAAGCATAGAGCTTTTGTCATTCTTTGGTGTCTGCGACACAATATATTCCTGTCGCTTCCGGCTTAGCTCCTGTATCTCCTTCTGGATTGCCACTCTTTCATTAGCCTTCCTTGCAACGTAGGCCTTCCGTTGTTCGACGGACAATCCTCTCATCTCTTTTGGAAGCTCTTCTTCCTTAGCGTTGGTGATGACCTTTTCATCATCCTTGGCAGCGTCTACTAAGTCCCACGAAGAATTCTTATATGCATGTGAGCTCTTTGAAATAGCTCTTTCCACTTTGTTGGATTGTCCATACGCTTCTGCCTTTGTATCCTGTTCTTCCTGCAGCATCTTCTTTCTTTCGCCGTGGGATCCAAAATATATGTAAGTATTGTTCAGGCGTGCATTCAGTGCATCTATGCGGTCATCGTATGGTGAAGGAATGAATACTGTTTTCTTATCCTGCTCGATGCTCATATAACTTCCCCCTGTAAACTGCGCCCCGTTTTTCCATTCCGTATTCACACCCTCTTGATAAGACCCGCAGAAGATTGTATTCACAACCACATTTTTTTCCTTTGCCATCGCGCAAGCCGCAGCGTATGGAACTTCTCCCTGATTGAATGGCTCATTGCCCGCAATGAAGATCATCTTAAGATCAGCTTTGCTTTCGGACCAGTCCAGCTGGCGCAATGAAGTTCGTATAACCTGGCCGCAAAACTCACTTCCACCATTGGTGGTAAGTCCAAAGAGTTTCTCGGAGATGGCGTCCAGGTCATCCGTTAGCGGACTTACCATTCGTATATATCCTTCCCGCATTGGAAGGCGGTCATTTCCATATTCATATAAAGCAATCTTGATCTGTGGTTTCTTGCCGTCAGCACATCTCGCGGATGCAAGCTCATTTACAATTTTCCAAAGCTGTGATTTTGCCTGGTCGATCAGACCATCCATGCTGTTGCTGGTATCAAGCAAGAGTGCAAGCATGATGTTTTGTGATCCAACCGCGTCGTCCTGGGGACGAGTTTCATTCTCATTTACGGGATGAAAGCTGAACATGGAAAAGATGATGAGCAATGCTCCAACCGTTTTCCAGATCTTGTTTTGACTGATAGTTTTCATGACGTGTTTCTTTGAGGTAAACTTTCATGGAAAAAAATGAAGAAAATATGCTGACTTCGTGAGCAGGGGTTCCGACTTAGTGAACCTGACCCGAGGGAAAGGGAAGGGTCATTTCCAGCGAATGCATGCGAAAAACCGCCGGAAATAAATGATTATCTTGCTTTTCAAATGATAATTAGAAGGTTTTATATCCTGCTGACGTTGACTCTTTCCGTCGTGACGATGCCTGCATTGGCACAGAAGAAAGCTGAGTCAGAAAAGTCCAGGGTATATAAAGACCTTAAGATAAAATCTTCGAAGGAAGGAACGTCCGGGCTATTGGCGGAAGCGGAATCCTTGAAGTCCAGGTCACCCAGGCAGGCACTCGAACTTGTCAAAGAAGCTTTGGCAATGAGCATCGCCACGCAGGATCTTGAATCGGAAAGCAAGTGTTACCTCTTACTAGCTGAAATTAATCTCGATATATCTGAGAACCGTCTCGCCTTGGAGAATTTTAACGCTGCAAAAGAAAGACTGGATCAGGTAAGGCGTGCGGATTCCGACTTGATCCTTCGATCAACGAAAGGGATGGGGGTCGCGCATCTTCGTCTCGGAAATCTTAGAGAGGCTTTAGATGCTTTTCAGCGAGTTAAGGGAATGCGACTCACATCAACGGAAAGGGTTACGAACGCCGTAAATATATCGGAAGTGTTCTACCAGATGACGCAGTATGAAGAGGCGTTGAAAGCGCTTGATATTGACGGCCCGAAAGGTTTGGGAGAAGCGTCGGCTTTGAAAATAGAAAATCAGAAGGTCAAGATATATGCGAGGATGAATCAATTGGAACGCGCGTCGTCGTTACTGTATTCCAACCAGTCACGATCGCGCGCAAGTGGTCCCAGCGCGAAAGCTGCTGCTGAGGACGAGGCTATGCAGGTTGCGAAGGAGGAACTGTCAGATGTTCTCGCAGAGCAGGGCCGTTATGATGATCAGATTACACTACGGGAGAACTCCATCGATTATAACCTTGAAAGGAAGAATCTCGCGGAAGTTTCCAGGGATAAGGTCGAATTGAGTAAAGCGCTGGTGGCAAAAGGAGAAACCGGTGAGGCTATCCGGGAGTTGCAGGAGGCAGCTTTCATAGCTGACACAATCGGAGATCCGAAGAAGCAGTCGGAGGCATATCTAAGCCTTGCGAACCTCTATGATAACTTCGGGAGAACCGACGCAGCCATCGAGACCTACCGGAAGTACAGCCATTCCGTTGCGCGCAACGAAGAAAAGATGAAGGAAGACCTGTCGCAACGTTCGGAGTTGATCAGAACTCAACGCGATATTCAGGAACTATCAGGATATGTTGCTGTGCAGAAGGAGCAGGAAAATCTTGCTATGGCGATGGTCTTCCGTCAACGGCTTATTATTTACGGACTGCTTCTGATCATTCTGATCATCGGTGTGACGTCGTACTTTATCCATAAGAACGCCGTCGCCAGCAGAACGGCGAACCAGTTGCTGGCGCTGAAGTCGTTACGTAGTCAGATGAATCCGCATTTTATATTTAACGCATTGAATTCTGTTAACCATTTTGTCGCAAGGAATGATGAGCTATCAACGAATAAGTTTCTTTCCGAATTCTCCCGGTTGATGCGGCTGGTGCTAGAGAACTCTCAGGAGGATTTTATTCCTCTGTTTAAAGAAGAAGAAATTATTTCGCTGTACCTGAAACTGGAGCATTATCGATTCGGGGATAAGTTTGATTATACGATCAATATGGATCCGATGGTCAATAAAGAAGCAGTTGAAATTCCACCGATGCTAATTCAGCCGTATATCGAGAATGCCATATGGCATGGATTGCGTTACAAAGATGAGAAGGGATTTCTCTCTGTTGATTTTCGTGTCAGGGAAATGAACCTTGTCGTTTCGGTGGTGGATAATGGAATTGGACGGAAACGGTCCGCGGAGTTGAAGACTGCCAATCAGAAGAAGCATGAGTCAACTGGCCTGAAGAATATTCGTGAAAGGATGGGGATCATCAATCGTGTTTATAAGACCACCTATCGCGTTGACATTACCGACATGGATAACGACGGCGGCACGAGGGTAGAAGTATTTGTTCCTCTCCGGGAAAACCATAATAAGGATGCTTAAAGCTGTAATTGTCGATGACGAAAAGGATAGCCGCGAGATTCTGTCTGGCTATCTTTCGAAGTATTGTCCCGCCGTGTCCATTGTTGGATTGGGTCATTCTGTTTCGAGTGGGTTGGAAATCATCCGTGCGCATAAGCCGGATGTTGTATTCCTCGATATTGAAATGCCTTACGGAAACGGGTTTGATCTTCTTGAAAAGGCCCAGCCAGTTGACTTCGAGACTGTCTTTGTGACCGCATTTGACAACTATGCAATCCAGGCGTTGAATCAGAGTGCAGCTTACTACCTGCTCAAGCCTATCGATATCGACGAACTTGTAAAAGCTGTTGAAAAGATTACGCAGGAACGTTCGCAGGATGGATATGTCGAACATGCCCGCGTGCTCATAGAAAATCTGAAGAATGCTTCCTCACCGAAGCATCAGAAAGTCATGCTTCCCACTCTTGAAGGGTTTGAAGTGGTTGATGTGACTTCTATCCTTTATTGTGAGGCGGTTGATAATTTCACACGTTTCTATTTCGGAAATGGGAAGGATCTTTTGATCTGTCGAACATTAAAGTACTATGAGGATGTACTGCGCGATCACCAATTTCTGCGGATACACCGTTCTTATCTTATCAATCCCGACTATGTTATTCGATATTCCAAAGGGAAGGGCGGATATGTGACGATGAAAAACAACAAAGAGCTGGAGGTTTCGCCAGCGAAGAAAGCTGAGGTAATGGACTTCTTTTCTAAGCTATGATTTTTTTCAAAAAGAGTCGGATGAACCGCCGCCTCCGAATTCTCCTCCACCACCCATTTCCGGCGATGTGTCTCCTCCAATCTTGTTTCCTCCCAGCGTTTGTGAAATGATAAATGCTTCAGGGTTTGCGCCCGCCCACTTTTCTTTGAGGAGTTGTTCTCTGATGAATCCATTCCTGGAAACACGCAGGTATCGAAACAGCGCAAACGATACGGTTAGAAGGATCGCGCCGCCCAGGGTAAGCGTTACCTCCGGATGCCCGAAACTGAAGTAGTATTTAAAAGTGAACGCGGAGAATCCAATAGCTATCAGGCTTACACGAAGCATAAGCATGTCTTTTCGGGTTATTCCGAAGTATAGATAGATAACTGGAATGGTAATCGTCAGAATGTAGAAAATCCATGCAAATGGGATATCCTGTCCTGGCTCAAGGTAGATGCTTAAGAGGCTTTCGCTTAATTCACGAACAACAAAATAGTTTCCTGCAGCGTAGATGGTGATCAGTGTTAGCGATTCAAGCACGATAAGGCAATCGTCCCATAGTTCTGACGTTGGTTTCCGGCGTACACGACTTACCAGAAAGTATGCTGGCGTAAAAATGACTAGAAATACAATCGGAATGATTTGAGTAAAGATTCCACCCATCGAATAAAATCCATCGAATATTATATAGCCTAAAAATCCAAACGCCAGCGCCGTGCATACAAGATCAGCATACCGGATAGCGGCGAATGTTAAAAGAATGAGAGATACAACAAGGAAGAACGTTTCATCAAATTCGGCGAGTGCGGAAATGCCCCCGATTGTCCAGCCCAGAGAATGATAGAGCATCGCTTCGTTAACGCCGGACTTATAATGCTTCCCATTTCCAATGAAGAACTTTTCGAGGAAGATCCATGATCCAATACCGTAGAGGATGCATAGAACTTCAATCGCGCTACTGAATGCTTCCGCAAATAAAAGCCCTAAAAAGCCAGTTACCCCGGCGAGTGCCACTAGTGTCGCCAGGAAAAGCAATATTCGGATGAACAGATTTGGATGATAAAATTGTGATGGGTGATTCTCCTTTATTGCGCGAAAGGAGTTCTCCGATATTATTTTTTCATCGAGCCAGCGTTTGGCTTCCTTCACTACGGTGAGGTTGAATAACCAGGTGTTGTTGTAAGCTATCATGCGGCGCGCTTAAAAAAGGATTTATACCGAATGATTAAAAGCACGAACCCTCCGCAAGAGGCCATAAGATAGAGGAACCATAACGAGGGTTCATAACTGATGACGTCGGAGAGTACATACGTGGCGCCGATATATGCGAACACGGCAGCGTAAAGGATAAACAGAAATGTCTTCGTTCTATGCGCGTGATAGGCGAGAATACCGCATCCTGCAAAGAGTAATAACAGGAAAAGGAGGTAGAAGCCCTCTTCTATAAAGACACCCGTTAGTGCTCCTGAGAGAAAGATAACGCTGGCGAAATTCAGAAAGGTGAAAGTAAAATGGCTTTTTATTCCTCGGCGGTTCAATACCAGGGCGCCTGCGGCCATTGCCGCGCCAAATATGATAGCTGTGATATGGAGATCTGAATCTGTGAAAAAGTTGCCACTATACCATTTCTGAGGAGAGATGCTGATGCTCCAGAACGATGCGAGGGCGGCTATTGCAAGAGAAAGGACTCCTAGGTGATCGAACCGGTATGCACAGAAGAAAAAAACGAGGGCGGTGACAAGTGTCGTGAGTCCCATTCCATTGTCGAATAGCTCATACTGGAGTTGAAGGTATCCCAATACAGAGATGAAAAGCAGGCATCCCAGGAGGACCACATAGTCGTAGAAAGGTGAAGGTGGGATAGCCTTTCCGTTGGTATAGGGTGGTGCGTGTTTGAGGGAATAATGGAAACAATAGGCAGTGAGTGAAAAAAGAACGGCTAT
>JAEYXN010000273.1 GCA_023431285.1 Bacteroidota bacterium | reverse complement strand
CTGATGAGCTTGTTCAGTCATTTCATGATCCGCGAATCAGATCAATCCACTTACCATCAGATAAAGATGAGTTTAGTTTGATTTTGGAAGGTCAGAGACGTTGCCGCGGCAGCTACACAGCATATCTCCGCGAAGACGAGATCTGGTTGTGTAATCATCTTGAACTTCTCGTAGATGCAGTGGAAAGCAATAACACCGATGTCGCTTTCTCGATTACACAATGCGTGCATGCCAGGAACCTATCAACGCTTAACATCCCATTGATGCCCGAACTGGCGATACGGCCTCGCTTGTCAGCCCTGATGCATCGCAGAGATTGCCTGTTTATTCATTCTGCGGAAAAGGAGAACGATGACTTTGTTAATGAGTTCTTCAGCCGCGCCAGGCTGGAAAATTTATCGATGCAGGCGGTGCCCATCGTCACTGGCCTGAGTTTTTTACCGGCAGGACCGGTGAGCGGCGAATTGCTTCAGGCATACTTCGTGAAGCAGCTGAAAACCGACCCGGATTTTGTGAACAGAGAGTTGACAGCCATCCTGCTTCGGAAGGAAAAAACCCAAAAGATCAATACTAATCTTACTTTGTGGGTTGGCTGGATTTCATGGGTAGCCGGACCGTTGCAGCGATTGATTCGCGCCATTGCAGGACGGAGAGCCGACCCTGGGCCGCGACCCTCTTCTGTTGCCATGCGTGCTATTCCCAATGATGTGAACGCAACCTGGCGAATTAAATCATATAACGGTATCCAAACAAAACACTAATAAAGACCCTCTATTTCTTATGGAAAAAATCCTTGTCCCTACAGATCTTTCCCCTATCGCTGAAAAAGGCCTTGAGCTTGCAGTTGAAGTGGCCAAACGCTCAGGAGCTATCATCAGCCTGATCAACTTCACGAAGCATCCTTTTGGAAAGACATTTACCGCTACGGGTGACATTACTTTAAAAGCTGATCCTGAACAGGAGAGATATACAATTGATCTTATTCGTGCCAACCAGGCAAAGCTGGAGGAGCTTGCAGCGAAATATCAGGCTGAAGGTGTGGAGATCGAATATGGTATTATAGACGATGAGCTGAAGAATGGCGTCGATGACTACCTCAATAAGGAACTGATCGACCTGGTGGTGATGGGAACGTCAGGGGAGGAGAATGCTGAAGAAGTGTTTACCGGTAACCATACAGAACAGGTGATCAAGATTTCATCGTGTCCCGTATTATCGGTACGAGACGGATTTTACCCTGAAGATCTGCGAAGGATCGTTCTCGCGGTCAACAAAATTGAAAAGGATTTTGCGTTGGTGAGCCTTAACACATTACGCCAACTCGCGGAAAGCTTCGATTCTCATATTTACATGGTTCACGTCCGGGACTCAGAGGAACCAGTTCAGGAACTTGAGAGTTATTTCCGGGAGATGGCGACGAACGCGGCATTTGAAAAATATTCCATCCACATTATGGATGCAACAGATCAGGCAGAGGCGGTAATAGGATTTGCAAGACAGAACAGCGCCGGATTGATTGCAGTCATAAAGAACAGTAAAGATGGAATCTTCCGAATCTTCTCGAACAGGTTTTCAAACCGGTTGGTCAAGGAAGTCGGCAGACCGGTCTTTACGTTTAATCTGCAGAACGTATCGTAATCAAATAAGAAGGCCCGGAGTGTTCCTCCGGGCCTTTTCATCAGATCGCTTCTGAGCCGGTCTCTCCGGTCCGGAGGCGGATCACTTCTTCTAGCGGAAGAACGAATATCTTTCCACTTCCAACGAATCCGCTATCATTCGCTTTCGTAGCGTTGATGATTGCATCGCAGGTCGATTTGACGAAATCATCATTAACTGCTATCTCTATTCGAATATTCGGAACAAGGTTAGGGATTACTTTTTGGCCACGGTAGATCTCTTCTCCCGTCTGATTTCTTCCATGTCCTGAAACGTGGCTCACGGTGATACGGCTAACCCCCGCCTCAATAAGAGCTTCACGAACCTGATCCAGCTGGTTCTCGCGAATTATTGCTATGATTAATCTCATTTGTCTTTGAATTTAGTTTGTGGACGAATAGACCTCCCGTTAGTTCGGATTTACCATACCGTAACCGCGTTCGCCATGGTAGTAGTTGTCCAGGCCTTTCATTTCTGCCTCGCTGCTGCTGCGCAGAGGAATGAACTTATTCAGGACAAACAAGATGATCCAGGTTCCGATAGCGGAGTAGGCGATTGCCATCACCACTGCGAGTGTCTGAATCCCGAGTTGTTTCATTGTGCCCCATTCAGGGTTGATGCTGATAGCCTCCGCCATCCAGCTTTCGCGAATGAAGAATGCCAGGAACACAGCTCCTATGATGCCGCCCACGCCGTGGATTCCGAAAGCATCGAGCGTATCATCAAAGCCAAGTTTATTTTTCCACTGAATCGCAAGATAACAGAAGCCCGTTGAGAGCACACCAAGAATGATCGCGCCCCCTGGCTTTACAACTCCTGCTGCAGGAGTGATCGCTACAAGACCAGCAAGAATACCACTGGCAAAACCAAGCGCTGTAGCCTTACCCTGATGCATTCCTTCGATGATGACCCATGCCATCGCACCCGCTGCGGCTGCAATCTGCGTAACTGTCAATGCCTGCGCTGCAGTAAGTCCGCTGCTCACACTGCTTCCGGCATTGAATCCGAACCACCCCACCCAGAGAAGTCCTACTCCAATCATAGTCATTACCAGGTTATTTGGACGCATAGGAAGATGAGGGAATGATTTTCTCGCGCCAATGAAGATCGCCGCCACAAGTCCGCTCACACCAGCTGAAATATGAACGACTGTTCCACCTGCAAAATCGATCGCTCCCTTCGCGCCAAGCGTATAAAGGAAACCATCGCCAGCCCACACCCAGTGTGCAAGTGGGTTATACACCAGAAGGCCCCACAGAGCGATGAAGAAACAATATCCTTTGAAAGAAACACGTTCAGCGAATGCTCCTGCGATCAGGGCGGGGGCAATGATTGCAAACTTCGCCTGGAACATAGAGAACACT
This sequence comes from Bacteroidota bacterium, assembly GCA_023431285.1. Classification (GTDB taxonomy): domain Bacteria; phylum Bacteroidota; class Bacteroidia; order Cytophagales; family Cyclobacteriaceae; genus Ohtaekwangia. The sequence goes on along the minus strand of JAEYXN010000273.1, from coordinate 23,428 downwards.
AACTCGGGTACCCCTGCGTCCATGATAGCCTCGTCGATACCTGATAGGAGGAAGTAGTCAGAATTCCATCCGAACCAACCCCCAAGCACATTAGGTCCGAAGGCCATCGCGTAACCGCAGACGACCCAGAGGATCGTCATAATGCCCATTGCTGCAAAGCTGTGCATCATCGTACCCAGAACATTCTTCGTTCTTACAAGTCCACCATAAAACATGGCCAGGCCGGGGACCATGAGTAGCACAAGGGCTGTGGACGTTAACATCCACGCAGCTGCCCCTGTGTCGGTAGGAGTGACCTCCGATTCCTGGGCGAACAAATTTGTGGACAATAGGAGAAAGGCCAGGGCAAGGGATGCCCGAGTAATTAATTTCATTGGCTGGTTGTAGTTATAAGGGTTCGGTGCGAAAATAGTGTAGAATTAATTAAATGCAAGTATAAATTTTGGCCACCTGTCGAATACAAAGGATGAAATTTGGTTCATGTGGGTCAAAAGCAAACCATATTTTAACAATTTGTATTTTTCAAACGTTTGCTGCGTTTCTAGTCTCCATAATGGTACTGGCAAAGGTTTTTTGAGTTGAAAGTCATGGATCTGGAGACTCAGGTGCTATACTTGTTTTTTATCGCTGTTCCCATCGCATGTGTGGCGTGGACTGTAACGCATGAGGAGGTGTTTCGCGAACCCAGGGAATACTGCGTTCGTCTTAGTCGGGAAGGGAAGCGCATCGCCACCAGAAAGTTCTTCTATTTGTTCACGTGTGAATATTGCTTTAGTCATTATGTGACCGTTCTCTTTTTAGTCATTACCAGATTTCAGTTCCTGTATGATGACTGGCGCGGATATCTTATCGCAGGATTTTCCCTGGTCTGGATCGCGAACATTTATATGAGCTTGTATGCTTACATCAAGGTCGACATCAAGAAGGAACGCATCATGGCGAAGAAGGAAGAAAAAATTGTTAACGTGATTGAAAGTCAGGAGGAGGAGAAACAGGCATGATATTTTAGCATGCTAACGTTAGCAATGTAATTTTGCTTTTGGTATTAAAGGTCTGGTGTGTTATCACGCCAGACCTTTTGTATTTTGTGCCTTGAACTTTTGTAGAGCAAGTACCGTTACAAAACCTTTAGCATTCCCCGCCCGCCATGTCCAGTCAAAAGCACTACGCCGCCGCTATCTCAGCTTTCGTTATCTGGGGATTTTTTTCGATTCCGTTGAGGTACTTAAGAGAATATTCTGCGGGTGAGATATTGTATTTCAGGATAGTCTGTTCTCTCATAATCCTGATCGCGGTGATTGCCTTCTTTCGTCGCGCGTCATGGCGAAGAGATTTTGACATGCTTCAATCGTTAACTCAGGATCGCCGCAGGACAGTGATTGCCCTCACGTTAATCGGGGGGTTACTCCTTACGGTGAACTGGCTCACGTTCATCTATATCGTAAACAACATAAACATTAAGACAGCGTCCTTCTCATATTTGATCTGCCCTGTAATCACAGCAGTCCTTGGTTATGTGCTGATCTCCGAAAAGATGACACGACTTCAATGGATCGCCGTTGCCTTGTGTGCAGTGAGTTGCGTGCTGATAGGACTTAACTCGGCTTTGGAGTTGGGTTATAGCTTCCTGACTGCGCTTACTTATGCGCTGTACCTGATTTCACAAAGGAGAAACCAGGGCTTTGACAGGATGATTGTGCTGGGTTTCCAGGTGGCCTTTTCGTTGTTGATCCTTACGGCCTCTTTTAGTTTCCTCGTTGATACAGTGCCAACGGAACCAAGGTTTTACTGGACAATTCTTTTTATCGCTGCTGTGTTCACTGTTCTACCGCTGTTTCTGAATCTCTTTGCGCTTAACAGAATCAATTCTGCCACAATCGGAATTCTTATGTACATCAACCCGATATTCAACTTCGCGATTGCGTTTCTCGTTTTCAATGAAACAATATCGCCGATCCAGATAGTCGGATATCTCATCATCTTTTCAGCGTTGATCGTATTCAATTACGCATACCTTCGTCAGGCATCACTGCACGCATTGGGGCGGGGATAAAAAAACCGGGGTCGCCCCGGTTTAGTTTTTTTATGCTTCTTCTTTGATAACTACCTTTTCCATTACGTCACCCTGTCGGATGGAGTCGATAATCTCCAAACCTTCAACGACCTTTCCAAAAACGGTGTGGTTTCTATCCAGGTGCTGGGTGTTTTGCCGGTTGTGACAAATAAAGAATTGTGATCCTCCTGTGTTACGACCTGCGTGCGCCATTGATAACACTCCGCGGTCGTGATACTGGTTGTCGCCTGTGAGCTCGCAATCAATGTGATATCCAGGTCCGCCGTTTCCAATGCCGTTAGGGCATCCGCCCTGTATCACGAAGTTTGGGATAACTCTGTGAAAAGTAAGGCCGTCGTAAAATCCTTTTTCAGCAAGTGTGACAAAGTTCTTTACGGTGTTCGGCGCATCTTTTTCAAAGAATTGAATTTTCATTACGCCTTTCTTAGTGTGAATTTCTGCTGTCTTCATCTCATTAATTTGTGGCACAAATGTAATCAATGAGTTTGTTTTATCAGTACATCGGGTGATCTGTCATTTTTGTTAACTTTTCACGATGGCAGATTGTGTTACTGGTAAAGCGCTTTATCTCACAGAGGAGCTGGCCGAGCAGGCTTTGATCGATGCATGGATCCGGAATGATTATCCAGCAGGCAAAGGCCCGGTAGCCATCTACCGGTGCCCGGATTGCCGCTATTTTCATTTTACATCTTCCGGCGATATGAATCCCGCACTTGCGCAATTCATTCGCGATGGAAAACTTAAGCTGGAGAGGGAAGCAAGACGGTGGCGCGACAAGCTCGGCCATTGATCTTACCGCCTGTAGAAGGAGAATGAGGATCCATCAGGATTTATCATTCTTAATTGCCAGATAACTTCACCAGTTTGAGCATGATGAAACTTGTCGTACTCGTATTGGACAGCGAAGTCAGCAGGCGTGATTTCAATATCCTGGTTCGCTGAAGCATCACAGCCGTCAACATACTTGCTGCGCCAGTAGTCCTGGTGGAAGCTGATAGTTTCCTCATCAAACGTAAGCGTTCCTTCGATAAACTCCGCAGAGTAGGAGCCACAACCTGTCATTGGCGAATGCTCGGCAATTGACCAGGTGAACTTTCCGTCGGCGCTGATATGGATACCCATTCCTGCAGCGGTCTGTGTCCACGGTGATGTCGCTCCTGCGAACCATACTCCGGTGGCGGGGTCGTAGAAATCCAGTTCGACTGATTCAACGCCTTGCGTATATGTCCACATATCCACCCAGTCACCAGCAAGAGAAGGACGATCAGGAAACATGATCACACGTGGGAGAATTTTACCCTGGAGAAGATTCCTGAACTCGTTTACCGATGCGATATTCTCATTCACCTGATAAATGTATTTTGCTACGAGACCATAACCAGGTCCGTTGCTAATGACGGAATTTTCGACGTGAACCTGTCCACCATTCCCGAGAGCAATATTCGCGGGCGCTGCTACATCAGGATATGTCAACCCGCCACCGTAAGAGATTTCAGTGTGAATCAGTTTGTTTTGTTCGGATTGAGAGTTAATATAAATCCCTGCCCAGAGATGTGCAGTCGAAGCAGAGGTAAAGATGATTTTCTTATCTGCCGTTCCTGAGGAATTCAGAAAACCACGATCGTCAATTCTGATTTTTACATTTCCTGCAACCTTGAAAGCGGCGCCTGGCTCTACCGTTATACCTTTTGTGATGGTGATATCCGTACTCACAAAGTATGCAGCAGGCGAAATGTCGGGCCACACTGTATCCGCAAAATCTACAACCCCGCCAGTCTCCACACCATCGAAATTGTTTCCGTTGAATACGTTGCCTTCTCCAATGGTTGCAAGCTGTGACGCAGGCAGGTAGATAGCACCCCGGTTGTTGGAGAAAGTATTGTATTCAAGTTTTCCAAGCGAGGATCTGCCATGCAATAAGAGACCGTGCCCTCCGCTTGATGCAATAGCAGAATTCGATAGGCGGAGTGATGCACCTGATACAGGCGTTCCGTCCAGTACGATGGCAGCTTTCACTCCTGTCTCGTTGAGGGGCTGGCTACCTGCGTGAAGAATCCTTGAATGTTTGATGCTACTTTCCGGGTTACCAGACTGAACAAGAATTCCTTTCCAGTATCCTGCCCGTTCTTCGACTCCTCGGAATATAATCGGCTTCAACTCTGTACCTTCAGAGATAAAGATCCCTGAAACGATCTTCAAAGAGGTATGTTCCTGAAAGAATATGGTAACGCCAGGTTCAATGGTAAGATCACCGCGCACATTGATGTCGGATGATACAATGTAATCTGCGACTGCAGGATCGGCGAAGATATCAGAAAGGACGGTTTCCTCATGAATGTGTTCTGATATGATAACAGCAGTTTGGTCTCCGGAATTATCAGTGGTAACCTGAAGGATGACGTCGTCGGTAACTGAAAGAGAATTCTGTCTTAATGTGAGGCGAATAACGTAAATCCCTTCCTTGTCCGGTTTAAGAGTAGCTTTCTGAGAAGAAGGGGAAACAAGCACAGCTGAACTTGTTGCAGGCTTTGTCTGAATGGACCACTCGTAAGTAAATGGCTTTCCATTTTTATCAAAGGAGTCTTTACCATCAAACTCTACTTCTGTAGACACGACAGCAGTAAGGTCCTCACCAGCCTTTGCCACTAACCCATTCGAAACTCCTGGTATGTCATCGTTGTCTTCATTACAGGAAATCAATAGAAGGGCGGTGAGTAATAGTAAAACAAAAATTGAAATAGTACTTTTCATATCTGTGGGTAAGTTTTGCAGTCAGACAGGAAGGACAAACAAAGCGTTGCCTGACTTAAAAAAAAAGGACAATCTTTTTCGGATTGTCCTTCAGGGAAAAGAGGATCAGTCGATCAGAAGAATTTCGATACAGTAAGTTTTGCTCCGTAGGAACGCTGATTAAGATTCAGGAACTGTTGGAAGGTGCTACCGCTTCCTTTGAAGTAAGTAACCGATGGATTTAGCTGTACTTCCCAGCCGCGGCCCAACATAATATTGTAGCCACCGCTTAGGGTTAAGCTCAACATCTTCTTTTCGAGATTGTCAGAATCGACCTTTTCCCAGGTACCGGCATTCTTTTTTTCGACATTAGCATGCATGAGATAATTAAATCCTCCCGCAGCAGAAAGATTAAACCGGCGGCGCCCGCGTTCCCAGAAGAACCATGTCGCGCCTGCTTTTACGCTTCCATAACTCAGCGTAGATCTGATCGCTGCGCTGTATTCAGCATAAACAGGAATAACACGAACTAATCCGGTGTGATCTATCTCAGTTATCATTGTATCTACTCTTCCGGCGGTGTACCGATACGTGAAGTTCTCTTTGAGTTGATTAAAGCCCAGCTGGAAATCAGCATACAGGTTCTTCCTGATAGCCTTGCTGGCACCTATTGAGAAATTAAAACCGATTCGCTGCAGTGAACGACCCGATTCTATTTTTGTGATAAGGATCTCATCACCATGCTCGGGACGAACCGCACGAAGTGCATAGTCTGGATTGAAATCGGCAAATAAGCGCCAGGTTTCTCTTGGTGCACCGGTGTTGTTATCGTTGGAAGGGATCTTTACCCCGCTATCTGAATTGATGATGTTTTCATTTGTCAACGAGTCGCCTTCATCATTGATAGCGCTCATGTTGCCTTCAATGCTGCCGGATGTAATTTGAGTCCCAGAAGGATGCATACTATTGCTATCCGAGTCTCTTCCATTAGAATTAATCGGTGCAGCGGTGGAGGCCAATTGAAGCTGTTGATGTGCATTCTCCTGCTGAATATTAAGGGTTTCATTAGATAGATTCAAAACATTCACTCTATCCATATTTCTGCTTTGCTTTGCTGCAGGAGCCACCGTTCTGCTATTCCTTGTTTCAGAACTATTGTTGTCTCCATCCTCGGGCTGGTACTGTTTAACCAACGCAGGAATCGAATGACTGATATCCCTATCAGGAGTTTCGTCGATGTCGTTGATTGCGCCCGGTTCTGTCCGTGCCGGAGGAGTTGTCGTTTCGTCATTGGGATCTGCTGTTCTCGATGAGATATCAGCTTTCATTAACAAGATCTGAGGCGCTTCTCCGAAGTGATATACTCCTGTATAAACCGCTATCGGGATAATAAGAATGAGCGGCTTCCACCAATTTGATTTTATGAAGCCTTCCTTCATCGGACCACGCTTCAGGTCTGCACTTATCTTATTCCATCCCTGGGTGGGTGGTTCCGCTTCGAGATCATGCATGCGCTTGCCAATCTCATTGAGATTTCTATCGTTCAGCATGGCGTAGAGATTAGGTTTCCTTCAATAAGCTTCTTTAAGAATGCTTTTGCTTTGAACAACTGGGATTTTGAGCTACCCTCTGCGATGTTAAGCATTGCCGAGATCTCATTGTGATTGTAACCCTCAACGACATAAAGGTTGAAGACAAGTCGGTAACCTTCGGGAAGCTGATTGATCAATGCAAGGATCTCGGCATTGGATAATTGAGAGATCACGTTTTCCGAAGAAGTCATCAGGTCTTCTGCCACAGAAGATTCGACATGACCAAAGTACTTCCTGTTATGGTGGTAATGATTGATGGCGGTGTTGACGAAGATCCTCCGTATCCATCCCTCGAAAGATCCACCCTTCCAGTTACGGATGTTCCTGAAGACCTTGATAAACGCTTCGTGGAAGATATCCTCTGCTTCTGCCCGGGAGTGTGTATAACGCAGGCAAACTGCCATCATGCGACGGGAATAAACAGAATAAAGCTTTTCCTGAGCGGAAGCTTTATTTCTGATACATCCTTCGATGATTTCCTGTTCAGTCATCTGCGAAGCTTATTCTATATTGATTTCACAATAGGCAGCCAGTTCTCCTGTAGGAGTAACCACCCGGTAACGAAAGCGGTCCTTTCCAGTGAACCCTTTTGGAGGATAGTAGACGTAAACAACGTTTTTATAGGTTCCGGAATAAGCGTAAGTGGAAAAGGTTCCCAGCTCCGGTCTGTCCAGCGACATACCCTGATATTGACAGATCATGTCATTGTCGAAGATGCGGATAGCGATGGGTTGGTCTTGCCGGGTAGTCACCGTCTCGCCAAAGACCTCATAGAAACAGATCACAGGATCCAACGGCGGATCTACATACATCGTGATGGACGAGGATCCGCAGCCCCCGGAATGGCAAACGGTATATACAATGTTATCAATGCCGTGGAAGTCTGCATGAGGTCTGTAAAACCATCCTTCGTTGGGTATGAATGTTACAGTGCCATGCAGGGGCTCACTGTAGGAGACCGAGGCGGCAACCTTAAGACTGTCATTCAGGAAGGGGTCAAGCCTTACCTGGGAGTTTCCCGAGTTGTACATGTGAATGTCATCGGGATTGAGCTGCACTACGTAGAACGAGCCTGGAACGGTATCTTTCTCATCGGGGTCGTTACAACCTGCGAGCCATGTGGTCAGGACAAGAACAGAGAAGACAGTGAAAGAAGTTTTCATTTCTCGTTGATTCGTGTCTAAGACCGTTAGGTAGATTAAAGGGTTGCCTGGGGGTTCCCAAATTCTTTCGTGTTTACGGGAGACGGCGAAAAAGGATTAGGACACGGTATGGGCGGTCAGATATTTATTTCGGATAATACTTTACGGGGGTTCATGAAAAGTAAATAGGTGATTTAATGGGCGTCTCAGACTTTAGAACGAACCTTTTTGGAAGGAAAGGATAAAAGTTTACCCGTCACATGCGTGAGGGATCGCAGCATTGTCTGAGCCCGACATAGCAGGTGCGACGGATGGCGAGTGCGGAGAGCCCGACGCGCGCGTACACTTCACTGGGAAACGTTACCTCTTGCGCGGCACGCCCATACGGATATATCAGTGATCGGGCACCTCCACGTTGATCGTGTTGACCTCTGTCCTTTTTGCAAACACACATTCCGTCGGAGTACGCATTGTTAACAGATTGAATGATCTGTTCGATTATTTCTATATCAAGTGCGGATGCTTCCGGATTTACGACATGGGAGCTGGAACACTTTGTTCCCCGAACAAGATATCCTTTCTCGTCTGCAACAATACCCTGATAGAAGAACACACCCAGGGAGTGCCCGGGGAGTTGTTTATCTATCTTCATAAAGAAGATTACAACACGACATCAGCGGGAGGAAATGACGCGAATTGCAGAGCTGGTCAGGACCTCCCAAACAGAATTGAGGGATCTCTTGTAAACAATGCAGGATCATCTTTCAACCTGAGAACATAGATCGACTAAAGCATGAGCTTACGGATATCTAGGAGGACGGTGAGTTCATGAATTACCACACGATGTGAGAGATTGTAAACACCACCACCTTTATCTTGGTGAACCGGAATCCTGTACGGCCCAGACCAAAAGGAAAGTCGAATAGGAAGTTTTGAAAGAGTTGATTACATGCTAAAGAAGCCCATCACATCTTTCCTGATTGCGTCATTAGCTCCCGCGGCCAACGCAATGGAAATAGTAAGACCAATGATCGCGTAAAGAAGGTCTTTGCCAATCATCCTGAGGGCCTTTTTCTTATGTTTGGTACCGGCTTTCTTCCTTGCAAAGCTGATGGCCAGCTCCCGTCCGCCGATCACCCCAAGGAACACCCATGTCGTACTCATCGGTACGGTGCTGATAACTAACTTATAGAACAGCAAAAGCACATAGGTGAAATCAATCAAGGTAGCTGCCCGCACATCAGAGATCCGAACTTTTTCGCTGACGACTTCCTGTATTTTGTCACCACGCAAATAAAATAGAATTGCCAATCCAAAAAACAGCGTAGCCGTGAATACGATGAACTCAAAAAGGTCAAGGCGGCGGGGGAGGAAGACAGCGATGTTTGCACCGTCCTGCATGAGCCACACTGACCACAGCGCTCCGCTCACGACCCATTGCACGACCATCCAGCTGATATGGTGTTTTCTTTTCTTGAAGTGTTTGCGGATGAGGTTGTATCCGGCCATCCAGAGGATGCCTGAAAGAATAAAAGCAATAAAATATCCCGAAACGCTTTTGGATACCATCGCGACAATGCCTTCCGAACTGTCGCTGAAAACGCTCAGTAGAAGGAACGTCGTCGACACTGGCATCTTCAAACGAGTGATTACCAGCAATACAACCGGTGCAATGAGCTGGAAATATGAAAATGATGAGGGGAGAGGAAACTTGGATTGGTCGTTGTCGTCGATCAGACGCTGATAGGTAACATCACCATCAAAATAAAAATAACTGAACGAGATGGTTGCAACGGCAATGGCCCCGGTGAATAACCATAAAATCCACCATTTACGGTACTTATTGCTTTCGATGAAGGTTCCGAGGGATTGAATACTGTCGTTTGCGACCGCTGCGTAGGCGGCAAATGCGAAACCAAACCACATTGAGGCGCGGACATTCAGAACCGCAAACGATGCCGTTATGAATGCTAGTGCTATAAAAACCAGAAAAGTCCTTTCCCGGGTCGCCTTTTCGAGCAGGTTTAGATAAACCTTGTTGCTGAAGCCTTTTCGGCGGTTCTTAATATTGTCCGCAGCCATATCTCGGTAAACCGGCGGCAAAAATGCGTTAAAATCTTTGTCCCGGAAAATATTGGATGAAGATTCTGCTGATGGCTATTGTGTTTTCCTGTCCCCGCTCGTCCATTTTCACCACAGCAGTCAACACTTACTTCGTGGCAGGATGACGCCAAATCCATTAAATACCGGATGAATTCACTCTTTCAGCGTATATCCCACCCGTTACTTCTGGCATGAAGATTTAACTAAATAAAACGGTTTTGATCCTTTTAGGATCAGTTCATTTAAATTGAAATCTATTATGGAAAAACAACAAGTGAAAGGTTCCTGGAACGAGGTGAAAGGAAAGTTGAAACAGAAATACGGACAGCTCACAGATGATGATTTGATGTATGCGGAAGGGAAGGAAGACGAGATGTTCGGGCGTCTGCAGCAGCGCCTTGGCAAAACCAAAGAGGAGATCAAGAAAGAAATCGATAATCTATAGTTGTTTTCGATCTTGCTCCGAGAGAGGTATGGATATTCCGTACCTCTTTTTTTTATCCTTGCGGCTGCATCTGATGATAAGCCTGCCTTTTCTTAAGCTCACCAAGAGTAATCATTTTCTCATTAGTGGCGTCCCACAGCTTTAACTGAAAGCATCGATAGATCTCCACAGGATTCCAGCATGTAGTGGTGGCTCCCTGCAGCTCCGGCATCTTCGCCATTACTTCAGGTAAGCGATAGAAAGGGATCCGCGAATTCAAATGGTGTACATGGTGGTATCCGATGTTTCCTGTAAACCACTGCATCACCGGATTCATGACCATGAAGCTAGTGGACTCCAACGCGGCCTGATCATATTTCCAGTCGTGATTCTCTCTGAATTTTGCACCAGGGAAGTTGTGCTGACAATAAAACAAATAGGAGCCCATGCCAAAAGCTACAAAGAATGGGATGAACCATGCCAGCATGAAAGTCGTCGCTCCGAAGAAGTAAGCAATGGCACTGCCTGCTCCAACGTGAATGACCAATGCTGCAAGAGAATCGGTATGTTTAGAAGGGCTTTGAAAGAAAGACTTCAGGTTAAGCCAGTAAACGAACAATGTAAAGTAACCAAAGATGATTGTGAGGGGATGTCTGTTGATAAGATAGATTGCTTTTTCCTGACTCGTCAACCGCAGGTATCTGTCAACGCTTACCGTAGGGTATGAACCGATTCCAGAGATGGTCAGCTTTGAATTGTTGTTATGGTGATAATCATGTGAACGTTTCCAGATAGTTTGGGGAGCCAGCAGATATATTCCGATCGCCTGCATGATCACCGAAGCCGTCTTCGACCGTTGCAGGATCGCGTTGTGCTGATAGTCGTGGTAGATCACAAACAGCCTCACGTAGAGAAGACTTACAAGGATGGCGTCAATCACCCGCACGAACAATGGCATGCCTTCGACAAGAAGGAAACCGAAAGCCGGAATAGTTAGTCCGATAGTGATGAAAAGTTCGGCCCAGCTTCTCCCGCGGTCCTCTCCCGTAAACTCCTTGCTGGCGTTTATTAATTCTTTACCCGTACGCATATTCTCCTTCGAAATTAGATCTTGGTCTCGTGTGAAAGTTAGTCAAAATTCTTTTTCAAATCAGGCGGGCTCATGCGCCAAAGTTCTTTTATGTTTCCATCTCCGATGAGACCACAGCCATATCGTTGGCTCGGCGATAATATCCTGTTCAAGACGTTTCGTGAACCTTTCAGTGATCTCACCTTCGCGTGTAGCAGACGGATCCTCAATCAATATCTCTGGACTGACCACATACCTGCCGCGCGATGGACGCGAAACCTTCATGTAGACAACGGGATATCCAAACTTCTTTGCAAGCTTTTCAGGACCTGTAAAGGTGGCGGTATCCTGATTCAGGAACGTGGTCCAGTAAGCGTCTTTCTTTGTGGCGGTCTGATCAGCAATGAAAGCGGTCGCGGTGAGCTTTCCCCTGTCAGCAACCATTTCTCTAAGTGTATTTTTCACCGGAGTGATCTTTGTCCCAAAGCGTGTCCGCATCTTTACCATCATCCGTTCAAAGTAAGGATTGGACAGAGGACGATAGATGACATTCAATTGGAATACTGTATTCAAGGTGAATGCGGGTCCGGCCCATTCCCAATTTCCATGATGGCCCATTACAATGATGAAGCTTTGATTACGCTTGCGTAGCTCGTCAAGCCCGGGAATGTTTACAAATGTACACCGACGTCGGGTCTCTTCCGCCGACATGTTCAATGTCTTTAAGGTCTCAAACACCAGGTCACAAAGGTATCTGTTGTACTCTGACGCCAGCCTCGATATCTCTTCCCTTGATTTGTCCGGAAACGAATTCGTCAGGTTAGTAACGATCACTTTATGGCGATACCCGCTCACTTTCAGGATCAGGTAGAAAAAATCGGAAAGCGCGTAGAGAAGCGGGAACGGCAGCAGAGAGATGAGATAAATGAAAGGGAAAATCAAATAGAATATAACCGCCCGCATGTTAATAGTTCCACAAAGTTAATTCACGATTAGCAAACGCCGCAACCAATGTGCTATTTTATTGAAATCGTAAGAATTGCACCGGCTGTCTCCTCCATCCCTGAAAAGTATTCAGGAACACAGCCGGGCAGGAGAGAGAAACAAAAAAAGGCCCGCGGGCCTTCCTGAAATCGCAACTAAATATGCTTAGGGTTTCAACACAACTTTCACACAATTGTCCTGCTTACGATTAAAGATGTCATACATCTTCGGAGCATCGGCCAGGGGAACCTTGTGAGTGATTACATCGTCAAGCTTCACCTTTCCTTCCCGAACAAGAGCGATCAGGTCGTCGATATAACGCTGAACCCAGGCCTGTCCTCCCATCAGCTTTATGCCTTTGTCAAACCACTTGTATAGTGGGAAGTTATCGTACATCGAGCCGTAAACACCTACCACCGTCACCACACCACCTCTTCGGACTGTGTCAAAACACTTCTCAAGGGTTTTCATTGATCCCACTTGTCCCTGCACAACGTTGAGGGCACTCTCCAATGTGCTGCGATCAGACTCCATTCCAACAGCATCGACACAAACATCTGCCCCGTATCCACCGGTCATTTCACGAACGACCTCCGCTACATCCACTTCACGTGCATTCAAAACTTCGGAGTTCGCTGTCAATCGTGCTTTCTCCAGACGATAGGGGTAGATGTCTACTCCAATCACACGGCCCGCACCGCGAAGCCACGCCGACTTCTGCGCCATGATTCCAACGGGCCCACATCCAAACACCACAACCGTTTCTCCACCCTTAAGCTCAGCCCAATCAATGGCAGCCCATCCTGTAGGGAAGATGTCAGTGAGGAAAAGTATTTGTTCATCAGTCAGGTTATCGGGTACTTTCCGTGGGCTGTAATCTGCGTAGCGTACACGAACGTACTCCGCCTGGCCTCCTTCATAGCCGCCGTAGAGATCAGTGTATCCGTACAATCCGCCACCCACTCCTTTGGCCTTGAGGATTTCTCCTTCCGGTCCGTAAGTTTTTTCATTTGAGTTCTCGCAATGCGTAGGCAGATCCATGTTACAGAAATGACAATTACCGCAGGCGACCGGAAAGGGAACGACAATCCTGTCACCCTTCTTCAGATTGGTGATAGAAGAACCAACCTCTTCTACAATGCCCATAAACTCATGGCCGAGAACCATTGAACGTGGTTGTGGAATAAATCCATTGTAGATGTGTAAATCAGATCCGCAGATGGCTGTTGAAGTTACGCGGATGATGGCGTCGCGGGGAGCTTCGATCCGGGGATCCTCCACCGTTTCTATCCGCACGTCTTTTGGTTTGTGAAAAACAAGCGCTTTCATATTTTGAATTTATGTGAAGTGAATCTTACGAACGAGGAAGCTCGCATCTGTTCCAAAGTATTATTAAGATGCCAGCAGGAGATGGGGAGCATCAATAGCGCGGTCTCGCCTGCACTTTAACGATCTTTCATTTCTGGTTTTAAAATGTTAACTTCGGATTGAACCAACCCTAAAGACGCATGAATTTCACACCTAATTTGAAGTCAAGGGAGCAACTGCAGGCCGAGCTTCCACGGTACGAGTCAGTAACGAATTACATGGTCCCGTTAAGAAGTCTTGTGACCTTCAGACCCGACCAGAACATTCACGAGGTCATTGACATCATTATCGACCGGAAGATCTCGGGAGGACCTGTTCTCGATGAGAATCAACAATTGGTGGGAATCATTTCGGAGAAAGATTGTCTTCGTATTCTGCTTGATGAAGCATACTATGATTCACCTTCCGAATCACCGAAAGTCTCCGACTACATGACAGCGAAAGTAAAAACCTTGTCTCACAGTACCGACATCGCCGGAGCCGCTACTGAATTCGTCAATTCTAATGTAAGACGTCTTCCCATCGTAAATGATGGTGTACTTCTTGGTCAGGTGAGCCGTCGCGATATCCTGAGAGCCGCGCGAAAACTGAAGAAAGCGTAATCGAGATTATTTTTCCAGATGAGCTTTGAGCTTCTCCGTATTGAGAGGCTTGAAGATCACCTGGTCAAAACCTTCCGCTTTCAGAGCAAGTACCTGCTGCGGATCGACAAAGTTGGTGAGTAGAAATGCTTTGAAGGTTTTGCCTTTTTCGGCAACGATACGCTTCAGTAATTGTGAGCCCAGATCAGGGCCGAGATAATAGTCAATCAACGCTACATCGAAATCATTCTCCTTCGCCCACTCCAGACTTTCGGCTGACGTTGTGAAAGCAGCGACATCGAATTCCATGCTCAGTTGCTTGCGAGCAATAAATAAGTCCAGTGGTTCATCATCTACGAGTAGTATCTTCACAAATCCCGTTGGGTTAAAGTTCCTTGTTTGACTAATCCAATATTGTAAAAAAAATACATTCAACAAAGTCGGAAGTCAACCTTCGTCAGTAGTGTTCCCGAATTACGAACTCCACTCGCCGGTTCTTTCTTCGGGTTTCCTCATCACTATTCGACGCAAGGGGAAGGGCGCTGCCAAGACCGTGGCCGGCTATTCTTCCTGGTGAAATACCACTTTGCAAGAGGTATTGACGAACCGCTATCACTCGTTTTTCCGAAAGCGCTTTAAGTGCGCGGTAGCTGCCCATGCTGTCGGTATGGCCCCATAGCTCAATGCGGGAAGCAGGATGTTGTTGCAGAACTGCGATTGCGGAATCGAGTACATACAATGATGAGTCTGTAAATCTTTCCGACCCGCGATGAAAGAACACACGCATCGGGCCTTCTGCTCTTCTTAATTTTACTTCGTGAACGCGCTCCGCACCGGATAATGAAACTGCTTCTCCGGTTTTAAGTCCGCCCCTGAGAACTGACGCTTCAAAGCTCTCCTTGGCAGGTACAAATAATGTCAGCTTACCCGTCTGATCAGTAAAACCTGAAGCGATTATCTTTTCTGATAAATTTTTTATGTGCACCTCTGCAATCGATGGTGCTCCGGTGTCATGATCGGTAATATTAAATTCATGCGAGATCATCTTCTCCGGACGCAATGCTTGAGGAAGCTCAATTCTTACCAGGTCTGTCTTCCCCAGAGAGCCCTCGCCGGATACTATGTATGTGATTCCTGTTTCTGCAGCAATGGAGAGATATCCATCAAAACTCTTGGTATTGATCAATGGTCCCAGGTTCACTGGCTCAGTCCATGTTTGCCACCCTTGGCCTATCCGTTTCGATACAAACAGATCCGCATCTCCGTATCCGCCGCGGCCGTCACTTGCAAAGTAAAGTGTTCGCAGATCTGCGGAGAGAAAAGGGGAGTACTCATCGCCCGCGCTGTTTACGATGGGGCCGATATTAATAGGCACACTCCATCCATCCCGCATCCGCGTTGAAATGTAAATGTCACGCTCATCAGTGCCTGTGGAATAGGAAATGTTCTTTCTTGTTTTCGCTGTAAAGACCACGACCTGCAGATCAGCGGAAAAGCTTGCCTCAAGATAGCGCGATTCATTTTCGATCACCGGTCCCACAGCCTCCTCAGGAGAACCTTCATTATCACGGATCAAAAATCCGCCACGCCCTTTTTCGAAGGACTTGAAGAAGATCATTCTTCCATCCGGAGTGATGCCGCAAAGATTGTCTGCGCGTTTCGTGTTGATGGTACTCCCCCCGTTGCGCGCCATCGTCCATGTAATGCCATCCCTCGAATCCGCGTAATAAATATCCTGCGGATCAGCAATTCCGCCAGTGTTTAATGGATGTCTTTTCCTGGCGAAGTAAAGGCGCCTTCCATCATGGGAGAGCACCGGTTTTGTTTCATCGAATCGCGAATTAAGAGAAGGGCCTGCGTTCATGCGCACGATTGAACCCTCTTTTCCGAAGGGTGAAGGACGTTCTTGTGCGTATAACGGGGCCGTTAGTACAGAAGCAAAAACAAGAAGGGCTTTCAGGGTCGGGGGTCTCATGAGATTGGAAATGAAAACGAATTTAGCTCAAAGGATAAAGCCTCTCAGAAGCATGTCATAAAATCTTCAATTTCGTATTTTCTGAGAGCCGTCTTAAAACATGCGTTACTTGGGGCCGAGTATTTTTCAACTTACCTTTATTGATCACGACTTATTGAAATGCTCGATCCTGTTAAACTTGAACACTTCCGGAATCTTGTTTCCCTTTCCGCCGTCGACGGCAAAATTGATGACGTCGAACGTGTAGCACTTTCCAAGATCGCTTATTCACAAGGCATTCCTCTGGACCGTCTTAACGTAATGCTCTCAAGGGCGAAGGAGTACATCTACCTAATTCCGCAGAACCAGCATGAACGCGAGACGCAGTTGCAGGAGATGCTTGACATCGCTTTGCTGGATGGAGAGTTTGCCCGGGCGGAACGCGAGCTTATCACTATGGTTGCCGAGAAACTGGGCGTAATGAAAGATGAGCTCGACTCATTGATCGAAGCTCATCTTCAGAGTAAGAAATCAGAGTGATTCTATCTCTTCGATAATATAAAGGTTATCGGAAGAACCATCCGCTGACGGACTGCCTTTCCACGCTGCTTGGCAGGTTTCCAGTTAGGGCAGTTTTGCACCACGCGAACCGCTTCCTCATCACAACCCCCGCCGATTCCCTTAATGGCAGTCACTTCAGTGAGGGATCCGTCCTTTTCAACGATGAATTGAACAAATACCTTTCCTTCTATGTCCATCCTTTTCGCCGGAGCAGGATATTTCATATTATTCCTGACGTATTCGTAAAACGCGGGTAGACCACCCTGCGGAATAGCGGTTTCCTCCACCACTACAAAGATCTGGTGCGGGTCTTCCTTTTCTTCTACGATAACAGTCTGCTGGATTGTTGGCATCTCCACAATCCTTTCATCGATGCGTGTTTCGATATCCATGTTAATCTTGATGTCCTGCTCGATGATCTCTTCATTGGGCACCTCAATCACCTGGGGCTGGGTCAGCTGAGGTGGTGGAGGTGGGACGTGTTCTGTAACTGGTGGCTCGATGATTTCATCTGTTGAAGTAGAATGAAGGACGACTTCCATCTTTTCAGCTTGGTCATATACTTTATAGTTGAAAGCGAAGATGGCAAGACTTAAGCTTACGACGAGACCTACATTGAAAAAGAGAAAGGACTTTTTCTGGAGGTCTGCACTAGGTGTTTTTTTCGGTTCCATATGCCTGAGGTTTGAGATTCTTAGCACTCGGCGCCCTGTAGCGCATTCGATTGCTTTTGTGATATGAATTTCGTTTTCCTTCCTGCCGTTAAGGGTGACTGATGTCACGTATCGGGCATACTTTTGTCAGTAAACGGATAGAAATCAGTCTGATTTATTTCAGGCTTTGATGATAGCGTTGGACGGATCTACCTGTCCAAAACGGGTCAGATTCGGTACGGATCATGCAGGAAGGGCAGAGATGCGGCAAAACACCTTCCAACGATTGTGGAAAACCGGGTGTCTATCAAATCGGGTAATGGTTAGGAATCCCGCAGCCTGCGCTTCCTGGAACAGGGTGGTTAAGCGTAGCGGGCTTCTCAAATCAGTAAGTTGTGGTGGTGGCGCCTGGAATGTAAGCCAGACGTACCCGCCACGCTTACAGGGCCTTTCTACGGGACACGCACATGTCCTTCCCCCCGGATAATCCATTTATAGGAAGTCATCTCTCTCAGCGCCATAGGCCCCCTGGCGTGAAGCTTCTGCGTACTGATACCAATTTCTGCACCCAGGCCGAACTGCGCTCCATCCGTGAATGCAGTGCTCGCATTCGCATACACGGCCGCAGCATCCACTGCGGCAACGAAGTACTGGATCGTCTGGTTGTCTTCGGATATGATGGCTTCGCTGTGTTTGGAACTATACTGGTCGATGTGATCCAATGCCTGCTCCAGATCCTCAACCGTCTTGATGCTCATCTTGTAATCCAGAAACTCCGTTCCGAAATGGTTGCCTTCAGCGGGGTATAAGAGATCGGCAGGGTACTTTCCATTCAATACCGCATAGCTGTATTCGTCAGCATAAATGATAACATTCTTCTCAGCAAGGCTTTCCGTCAGGGCGGGAAGATCACTGAGGCGAGAGCTATGGACAATCAGACAGTCCAGCGCATTGCATACACTTACACGGCGTGTCTTCGCATTGAAAATAATCGCCGCCCCTTTGCGTGTGTCACCGGATTTGTCAAAGTATGTATGGACGATTCCGGCTCCCGTTTCGATGACAGGTACCTTTGAATTATCGCGTACGTGATGAATGAGCCCCTGGCTTCCGCGTGGGATGATGATGTCTACATATCCGATGGCATTCAGCAACTGTGCTGTAGCCTCACGGTCCGGCGGGAGAAGCGCTACAATATCCTTGTCGACATTATTTCTGATCAGTACGGACTGTATCAATCCGAAGATCTGACGATTCGAAAAATCCGCATCGCTGCCACCTTTCAGGATACAGGCGTTTCCAGACTTGATACAAAGAGAGAAAACATCGAAGGTTACGTTGGGGCGTGCTTCATAGATGATTCCAACCACACCCAACGGTACCGACACCTTTGAAAGACGAAGGCCGTTGTTGAGAGTTCTTTCCTCCAGCTGGATCCCCAGCGGAGAAGGGAGGGAAGCAACGTTCACCAGGTCCGCAGCGATGTCACGCAGACGCTGTTCAGTAAGCTTCAGACGATCATACTTTGGATCGGCCTTATCCATCCGGTCCAGATCGTTCTGGTTGGCCTTAAGGATCGCAGGCGTTTCGATGATAATTGTTTCCGCAAGATCAGTGAGGACCTTGTTGATAGCAGCTTCTTTGATCAAAGGAAGCTTCCGACTGGCGGCGCGAACCTTTTTAAAGGTTGATATTAATTCCATCGTTAATGCAAATAAAGGTGATCGTAATGTATAACCGGTTTCTGATTCTTAAGACCAACAACTTCCAGTGCT
The DNA here is from genome assembly GCA_023431285.1 of Bacteroidota bacterium. Classification (GTDB taxonomy): domain Bacteria; phylum Bacteroidota; class Bacteroidia; order Cytophagales; family Cyclobacteriaceae; genus Ohtaekwangia. The sequence continues at coordinate 4,418 of JAEYXN010000273.1, read as the reverse complement.
TTTTCGTGTCCGTATTTCGCAAGGCCGAGTCCTATCTCGCGGTGTTGCTCATCAACGATTTTAATGAGATCACCCTTCTTGAACTTTCCGATCACTTCCACAACGCCTACGGGAAGAAGGCTGTGAGCCGTGTCTGATAACAGCACCTTCCTGGCGCCTTCGTTGATTACCACTTTTCCTTTGGCTTCTTCATAGGCGTGCGCCATATATTTCTTGAAGCTTGTGGCAAGTCTCCTTGCAGGGAACACCGTACCTATTGGTTCTTTATCCATGATCCGCAGAACAACATTTTCTGTTCTTCCGTTGGCGATGTGAACCGGAATACCGATCCCTGCTATTTTCTCGGAAGTCTGGCATTTCGTGAGGATACCTCCGCGTCCGAAACCAGACTTTGTTCCTGTAGCCAGGTCGTTGGCCCTGATCAGCTTTGGATCGTATTCATGAATCAGTTTTGTTCCAGGCTTTGAAGGGTCTCCATCGTAGACACCGTCGACGCTGGTGAGAATGATGAGTCTGTTGGTGTTCATCATGGCGCTCACGAGTCCGGCAAGCTCATCGTTGTCGGTGAACATCAGTTCCGTGACGGACACTACGTCGTTTTCATTCAGAATGGGAACGATGCCATGGTTAAGCAACGCAGCCAGACAGTTTTGCATGTTCAGATAGTGGTGCCGGCTCTTGAAGTCATCTTTTGTGACAAGTACCTGCGCACAAAGGAGTCCCTCTTTTTCAAAGGCTTGCTTGTACAGAGAAATAAGCTTGACCTGTCCCAGCGATGACAACACCTGCCGCTGAACAACAGTGTCTGTCTTCTTCGGGAACTGGTAGAGGCTTCTTCCCGCGGCTACCGCTCCTGATGAAACGAGGATGACAGAGTGTCCTTTCTCCCGAAGCGCTTTTATCTGGCGCGTGATACTAGCTATCACTTGTTCGTCGGGAAAGCCCTGTGCATTAGTGATTACGTTGGATCCTACTTTGACTGTGACTACCGAATTCCTGGCAACACTCATGAGTTTCTACAATGAGCTTCAATATTACGGAATTCATGCGGGCCCCGATTATCCCGCGCGGTGAAAATTCTCTCAGCCTTCCGAGTACTTCTTCTTCAACTTCAGATGATTGTTGAACATGATGTCGTAGCTGTAAGGATTGACAAATCTCCGGTTGATCTTTTTTCGGAAGTCATTCATCACGCTAACAATCCTGTCTTTCCACGGATGCTGCTTCACTCCGAGAAGTTCAGCTACCTCCGGTCCGATGAAATATCTTATCTGACTATCGACAAAGTAGGCAGCGATGCGAGGGAAGGCAACCTTGTAATGTTCGATAAGCTCTGACGTAAGGAGTTGTCCTTCTTCAGACTTCCTGAAATGACGAAGGCGAATCGCTTCCTCCAACATCGACGCTTCATTCAGGCTTGCAGGGAGGAGTTCCTCCTTGATCGCCAACTGGTGTCCGATGAGTCGCCACGCAAAAAGAAAGTCTTCTTTTTCCTCAGCGGAAATCCTGAATTCAGATTGCTCCATTCCTCTGAGGATGATATAAGAGAAGGCAAGATTGGTCCCGGCCATGTCTTCCTGATTCACAGGCATGCCCCATGCACTGTCCCACGCAGTCTTGCTTAAAATGAAGCTTCTCACTAATGCATGGATGAGTCGTGTTTTTTGAATTTCAAATGAACCATTTCCTCCTTCGGACAACGCATTTTCCCGCATAACCTCTATGATGAAATGTGCGGTATCCGTCAAACGCTTTCCGGGAGATTTCTTCATCTTCTCGGTAAAGTATATCGCTTTGTTCCCTGGAGAAGCGGCATAACAATAGGGGAGAGACAATGCGCCAAGCAACCCCATGATCTCAAGCGCATACTTTTTAAAAAACTTCTGACCCCGCCGGAGACGTTCTTCATCGTACCACATGGGTAGTTTTGCCGGACGAAGCAGAAAATCTTTCACGACCGGAAGTGAGCTACTCTGCGCCGTGACAGTCCATGAGAATGACAGATATCGGTAAAACTCCTTTAACGATCCCCCGGAGACAATTATTCTGATTACCTCGTCCGCCTCAAGATCTCCTTCGCGACGGCTGGTGTCCAGGAATATTTCGTCATGTCTCATTGATAGGTAAAACTCCGAAACGGTCGAAAAGTTCAAAGACTCTTTCCGGAAAAAATTAATGGGATGAATATGTAAACTAATAATATTAGTTCTTTATCTTTGAAAAACTAAATAAGTTAGTTTATGAAGCAGATTAAAATAGCGAACGGGATAAAGCGATTTGATGACAGTGACAAGAATGCCGCAATGTTCCGGTTGCGGGATATCCTGAGCGAGCATAGAAACCTCCTGATCACCCGGCTTCTGGCAGATCTGCCCACTTACATCGATTACAAGTTCAGTGTGAAAGCGCAGACCCGTCAACTGGATGCTGTCAAAGACAATCTTCTAACCATGAAAAATTCTGTCCTGGACCTTGATCGATATCGCGACATTGTTGATCACTGTTTCGATCATGAAATGACCTTTGCTGGAACAGACTTGTTTATGCAGGAAATCGATGAGAGTATCGGCATGGCCCTGAATCTACCGCAGTTGAAGCTGGTGAACTGATCCTGACGCTCACCTTGGGGAAATGATTTCTAATCGTTTCTTTGCGGTATGATTGAGTCTCAGAAGAAGGTGGTGTTAGTCCTTGGTGCGAACAGTGATGTCGCAAAAGAAATGATCCTGCTTTATGCACAGGGACCTTATCAAGTGATAGCAGCATCACGAAGCACGAATGATCTGCAGACCTTTGTGGAGAAGAATGGTGTTGGTTCCTCGGTGGAAGTCAAATACTTTGACGCAGCAGATTTCGACAGTCACAGGGGATTTTATGATTCGCTGGACACAAAGCCTTCAATTGTGGTGTACGCGGCCGGGTATCTGCGCAACAACATTGAGGCAATGCATGACTGGGAGGGTTCCTTTCAAATGATGAAAGTGCATTACTGTGGCGCGGTGTCCATATTGAATATCATTGCAACGGACACGTCGAATACGAAACTCGAACAGATAATTGGCCTGTCATCGCTGAGTGGCGTTCGGGGAAGGAAGAGTAATTTCATCTACGGGAGCACGAAGTCCGCTTTCACGCAATACCTGGCGGGCCTGCGTCAGCATCTGTTTGAGCGCAAAGTGACCGTTAACGTGATCGTCGCAGGATACATCAGAAGCAAGATGACCGCCGGGCTGAATCTTCCTGAGTCATTGATGCTGGAACCATCTTTCATCGCCCGTGCTTCAGTGAATGCAGGAAACTCTTTCATTTCAGTACCAGGATTCCGTTGGAAGGTGATCTACCACATATTACGATTGCTACCCGAATCACTTGCCGCGAAATTACCTTGAAGACGGAAAACCCATCCGGTGAAAGTCCGGACATAGAAATCATCATTCCCGGCTGGACGGCAAATGCAGGAGCCTTCATCTTATTTCTGATTCTGGCAATCGTGGGAGGAGCGGTCTTCAGCTATTGCTGGAACATCGCTGAAACTATTAACTCCTTTCGGGACTTTCTCACAAACTACATCGCATTGTTTGTGGCGCTTATATTAGGCATGATTGCTCATGAAGGCGCTCATATGATGGTGTGGGCCATGTACTGTAAGCAAGGCTTCAGATCTGTTAAGCCGGGCTTCAGTGTCAAAAACCTTTCACCGTACGTACACTGTTCTGAGTTTCTGAAAAGGGGGCCATTCCTCGCTGGAGCGCTCGCACCATTCGTACTCACCGGATTGGCGCCTCTCGTATTCGGGATTATAAGTGGTTCCGGATGGTGGTTCTGGCTGGGAGCCTTCCTTGGCGCCGGAGCCGCAGGAGACATCTACTCCGCATTGCGACTCCTGAAATTTGATTCATCTGTAATGGTCCTCGACCACCCCGCTCACCTCGGATTTATCATCAAGACATCACAGGGCTGCGGAGATCAGAATATTGCTTCTCCGACCTTGTAGATACCGTAAAAAACGGCGGCAACTACGAGCACGCACAAAAATAAGATCAGGAAAAGAATGCCATTGCCCGAGCCCTGATGCTTTCCTTCATAGTAATGCTCCTTCAGCAACTTCATGTTACGATCATTAGATCGATAGAACACGTCGAAGAATGTTCCGATGACGGGTACCGCGCCGATAACCGCATCAAGAGTAGAGTTCAGGAGCATTTTGATAACCACCTTGCGACTAGCCCCATGGTTGTGCATGGTGTAGATAAGGGATGCGGAGATAAGCAGTGAAATAAGATCTCCCGCAATAGGGATCAAGCTCAGGATAGGATCGAGGCCGAACCTGATGTTTGTTCCGGGAATCGAAAACTTCGAATCAAGGAAGCGTGAAATTTCTTCAACAAGCCTCAGATTAGAGTTGTCTACCGGACGTG
>JAEYXN010000214.1 GCA_023431285.1 Bacteroidota bacterium | reverse complement strand
GCAAGTAACAGGTAGCAGGTAGCAGGTAGCAGGGTAGCAAGTAATAGGTAGCAGGTAGCAGGTAGCAGGTAGCAAGTAACAGGTAGTAGCCGGTCGGCCGGGCGGCTAGGCGGCCGGTCAGGGACTTTAAGTTAGATGGATGTTCTGCTCTTCTGAAGGACCACCCCCTGCGTCCCCGCCACTCTGCGTTTAAAATAGATTTATGGCCGCACACTAATCCGGGGTCGTCCTACGTCCCCACCATGGTTTATCCCTGCTAAATCCATATCCCTATATGGACGGGTTTGATAAGGATTATATAGGGATATGATAAGGGTTATATATGGGGTATCTATGCTGTAGCACTGCTTGAGCAAGGCTTTTGCGTTCAAGTTGAAGATACGAAATATTAAGGATATTCGGCAGGGGAATCAGTCAGCCGGTGGGGTCAGTCAGCCGGTCGGCCCTAGGTAGCCAGGAAGCCAGGAAGCCGGGCGGCCGGGTAGCCGGGTAGCCGGTTGAGGGCTGTATTAATGAAGTGAGTGCTCCGATTATGGTGGTAATTTGCGCTTGGTGCGTAACAGGTAGCAGGTAGCAGGTAGCAAGTAGCAAGTAACAGGTAGCAAGTAACATTAAGTAACATTAAGTAACAGGTAGCAAGTAGTAAGTAGAAAGTAGCCGGTCGGCCAGGTAGCCGGTTGAGGGGTGTACGTAAGGATAGTGAGTGCTGGTCTTCTGAAGAGACTCAGCGTTTGGCTTTGCATTAACGGGGATCGTATCGATTCGGAAGCTCCATGATGAAGTGCGTTCCCAGCCCGAGGTTGGAGATCGTGGAAATACGCCCGCCGAGCTTGTCGATGGTCTCCTTCACAATATAAAGCCCCAGCCCCGCTCCTTCACTCTTCTCGGTAGCCCGGAAGAACATGTCAAAGATCTTGTTCAACAACTCCTTCGAGATGCCAATACCATTATCAGAAAATTCAATCTTCGCCATCGCCGGGGTGATATGCGCCTGTATCCTGATGTACTGATTCTTCTTCCGCACATCACGATACTTAATCGAATTCGAAATAAGGTTGTTCAATACCACGGAGAGCCTATACGGATCTGAATAAAACAACGTCTCCTCATTCACCTCAATGATCTTTTCAATCTGATCACTCCCCTCGTGATACTTCAACCGTTCAAAGCCATCCTCCAGCAAAGCCTTCAGATCCACCTTCTCGATCTTGATCTCGGAACGCGCATTACGTGAATAATCAAGGATTTCCTTGAGCGTATCGTCAAGCTTGTTGATGCTGTGCTCCATCATACCGAAATATCCCAGCAAAGCTTTCGTATCTTCCTCGGCACGTTCCACCTCAATCTGCGCGAGTCGCAGCAACCCCAGCACCGACATCAACGGCGCGCGAAGATTATGCGACACACTATATACAAAACTATCAAGCTCCTGGTTGATCTTCACCAACTCTTCATTCTGCTTGCGAAGGGTAAGCTCCGCTTTCTTCCGCTTCAACTCTACATTGCGTTGCTTCAACGCATTGACGATGGCGGAAGGCAACCGTACCAGATTGGATTTCAGAACATAATCATCCGCACCCTGCTTCAGACAACTCACAGCAAACTCTTCTGATACCGTGCCGGTCACTAGTATGAATGGAATATTGAGGGAATTTTTCCGACAGATGCTTAACGCCTCCACAGAATTAAACTGCGGCAGCGCGTGGTCGGATAGAATAACGTCCGGAATAAAATCTTCCAGGGCCCGAATATACTCCTCTTTCGTGTCGGCATAATGACTGATGAACTGAATACCTTCCTTCCGCAGGATGTGTTCGATGAGACCTATATCCTCAGGCAAATCCTCCAGCATCAATATCTTCAAATCTCTATCCATAGTCGATCGATGAGTTATTCTATTCGCAAGTTGAAAGCTGTTTCAGAGTTAACCAAGAAAATCTTAATTCTAAAACCTTTTATTAATACGCCGGAGCCTGATCACGTATCCCCCTGAGCGGCGTCAAAACGACAACTGGTCTGTTTCAGCGATGAAAGTCTCCTATCACCATCCAAGATGCGTTCCGTTGTTATGATCGCCGGAACAAACCAGGATAAATATGCTGCTCACTTCTTGTAAAAAATTTGTGCCTGCTCGCCAAGTGAGGGAACTCCGAAGCCGAAGTGGTGAATGCCCTGCGGCAGGCCAACACTCAATAATAATCCTAATTCTGTAGGGAAAAAGTTTACCCAAGTGTATTCGGTAGTGAAAAATGAAACGTCGCGCCTTTACCAACCTCGCCTTCCGCCCACACCCTGCCTCCGTGACGAGATACGATTCTGTGAACGATGGCCAGGCCCACTCCCGTTCCTTCAAACTCCTGCTGGCGATGAAGGCGCTGGAAGACACCAAACAATTTATGACTGTACTCCATATCAAAACCTGTCCCGTTGTCTTTGATTGTATAAACCACCTCTCCCGGATGTACCGCAGAAGAGATCTGGATCTCCGCCCGATCACGCTTCCGCGAATACTTGATCGCATTTGAAATCAAATTCACCCATACCTGCCTGAGAAGGTTCGGATCTGCATCGCAGGGATCCAGCGGATCGATCGTGATGTCGATTGAACGCTGCGGTTCCAGTGCGACAAGTTCAGACACGACCGATCTTACAACGGACTCGCTATTGACGACCGACTTCGCCACCTCCTTTCTGCCCACTCGTGAAAAATCCAGTAGATCATCAATCAGCTTCGCCATCCTCCTCGCATTATTCACCACCACATTCAGCACTCGCTTTCCCTCGTCGTCGAGATGCCGGGCGTAATCCTCCAGCAGAATCTGGGTATATCCATCGATGGAACGCAGCGGGGCACGCAAATCGTGTGAGACCGAATAAGAGAAGGATTCAAGCTCCTGGTTCAACTGTTCAATTTTTTCCAAAGCCTTCTTCTGCTGCGTGTAGTCGACTACGGTAGACCGGCTTTTCTCGAACTGCCCGTCTGCGTCGAAGATTGCCACCGCGTTCATAAGAATGACAAAGGTGGTCCCATCCTTTCTCACCACCTCGAACAACAGATCATTCACTGCGCCGTCTTTACGGAAGCGGCTAAAACTGGAAACAAATTCCGCAGCGCTTTCCGGAGTTAATATCTGGTCGAAAGTCATCTTCCCGACAACCTCATCACGTGAATATTGCAGCCAACGCAGCCATGTCTGATTGATCTCGATGAACATGCCCTTGGCGTCAAGCGAATGATAACCGCAAGGCGCATTATCGTACATGTCCTGGATCTTCATTGATGCTTCACGAAGAGCCTGCTCCGCCTGCGTACGTTTCTTCAGCGTCAGGAAGATCGTGTAGAATACGGTGAGCAGAATGGCCAGTGTGGCGAGGAGCAAACCCGTAAACGAAGCATTGAAGTCATCCACTCGTTGTGATGCCTGTCTTGTACGCTCTTCAAGCAGACGATTCTCTTCTGACTGAATCAACTTAATCTCCGCGCGAACAGCATCCATTAGATTCTTGCCTTTCATTGAAGCATTGAGGACGATGGCGCTATCGATCCCGTTTAAGCGGCGTGCTTCAATAGAAAGATTGACGAATTGAATTTTCGTCTCGATTAATTTGCCCAGTCTGTTCAGTCGTTGTAATTGCGACTGGTTGTCGGAGATCAGTTGCTTCAGACTTTCCAGGTGATCATCCAATAGTCGAATGGATTCAGTGGCTGGTTCCAGGAAATTTTCAATCCCCGTCAGGGCGAACCCACGCTGACCAGTCTCCAGGTTTAATGTTAAAGAGAGGATCTCTTCGGAATGATAGAGCACCCTGTTGGTTTGCGCTACGAACCGCGCAGTTTTCTTCAGCTCTTTATTGTTAACGAAGGAGGTGACTGCAAGCCACACGATAATCGCCACTGCAACAAAGAATCCGAGCCATACTCTAATGTGAAGGTATTTCATCCACCGACCGTGTTTCATTAATTGCCGAATCTCAGGTTAATTTAAAAACCTCCCGCGGATTTTCAGCATTAACCTAAAAAAGTCAGGCCGCCCAAAAGGCAGCCTGTCTTGTTTCACATTGATGATCGTGATCGTCTTATCAGTTCTTTCGAATTGTAAACTCGACACGCCTGTTGAGCTTACGCGTGTCTTCAGATTCGTTACTTGCAATAGGTTTGCTTCCGCCAAATCCTTTTCCTGTGATTCTTTTTGCTTCAATACCCTTAGAAGTAAGGTACTCTTTTACTTTATCAACGCGTCCTTGTGACAGCTTCACATTCTGCGATGGTATACCTCTGTTGTCGGTGTGACCAGCGAGTTCAATACGAACATTGGGATTTGATTTCATGAACGACACCACGAGGTCCAGCTCGTCGAAAGACTGCGGAAGCAATGTTGTTTTGCTTTGCTCAAAGAGAACATCTTTCAACTCTACTGTAGTCCCCACTTCGATAGGTTGCAGCCTGAATGTCATCTCCAGGTCTTTCATCTCATAGGTCTGGATGTCGAGTTTCTCCCGCGCACTGATAAAGCCGCGAGCCTCCACGGTGACAACATACCGAGCTGAAGAGGGCACTGTCGTTTCGTATCCTGTGGACTGAGCTTCTACCACAGGTGACTGAGGAGAAATTGTTGACTCTGCTGCGAAAGTAATTTTTGCCGGGATAGACTCGCCGGTCTTGGCATTAAGCACCTTGCCATACACTTTCACGGTAGGGCTATCCGAACCGGTCTTTACCTCTTCTTTGAAACTTGTCGACGGCGTTTCTGCCACGACGGTAACGCTATCCTGCGGAAGCGGATCTGCGAAGTTGTAGATCTTTATATCTCCATACTTGTCGCTGTCCTTCGTGCTGGTATACAACGCCAATCCGGTGACAGGATTCTCGCGGTAGAAGAGTTCACGTCCGTCGGTATTGATCGCCGTAAGGTTTTCGGGCTCAGACCAGTTTGTCCATGAGTCGTCCAGCCTCGTTGCCGAATAAACATCAAAGCTGCCCTTGCCTTTCCGGCCGTTGCTTGAGAAGTACAAAGTACGTCCATCAGGACTAAGAGACGGGCAAAGCTCCTGGAAAGAAGAATTGATCTTCCCTCCCACATTCTTTGGCTCCCCCCACTTTCCGTCGGGTTTCTTCAGGCAAACGTAAATGTCTTCAACGCCATAGCTGCCATACGCTTCCGCGGAATAGACGAGCGTACTGAGATCCGGCGTGATGTATCCTGAAACGAATGATGACTTATTCTGAAAGTAAGGTATACTGATATTCTGTGGCGCTGACCAACTCTCTCCGCTCCTTTTCGAAACGGAGATCCCCTGAGTACGCGGCGAGTTTCCGGTAGCGTCATAGTGACCGAGCAGGATCATTTCTCTTCCGTCAGATGAAAACCCTGCGATCGTGTTGAAGAGCCTGTTGTTGAGGCGTGGGCCTGCATGAACAGGTTCAGACCACTCGGTATCCGACACTCTGTTAGCGAACCAGATGTCTCCTGGGTCCTTCTTCCCATCAATATTCTGAGGGTGGTTGGCAATGGTGAAATACATCGTCCTCCCATCCGGGCTAATGACCGGGTTCAGCTCGTCATAGGGACTATTGCTGATGCGGTAAGACTGCTTACTTAAAGGCTGGGCAGTGAGTGCTTGCGTTAATACTACAAGCGAAAGAATAGCGAGCTTCAGGTTCATGTAAAAAATCAATCCATCATTCAAATATACCTTGATGCGATGCACATCTCAATTTTCCTGCCGGATATTCTGGCGGCTCACCCACTTATTCTCCCGTACACTGAATCGCCAGGGTAACAACGCATCTTCGCCGGCGTAGTCGATGCCTATCCGCGGGGATGCCACGATACGTGAATCCGGAAAGTCCGACTTCATGTCTTCAATCCATACTTCATTCTTAAGCAGCGACTTTGCATTCAGTTTCCGGTCTATCCCCAGTGCCTTGGTTAGTTTGCCTGGTCCGGAAGTAAGGTGATAGCCCTTCACGCTGCTGCCACGACGAAGCTCCATCTCCTTAAGTCCATCCGTCGGCTCAAGTGCCCGTATGAGCACCGCTTCAGCGACACCACGTTTGTTGGTGACGACATTAAAAAGATGATGCATTCCGTAGCACAGATAAACATAAGAATTTCCTCCGGGCTCAAACATGATAGCATTGCGATCGGTCTTGCGCGACAGGTAAGCGTGACAGCCTCGCTCCTTCCATGAGTACGCCTCCGTCTCAACGATTATTCCACCGGTAACCACGCCGTTGATCCTTGTAAAAAGTCCTTTTCCCAATAATTCCCGAGCAATCTTCACAACATCCGGCCGCTCATAAAAGCTTTGTTTAAGCTTCATGCTTCTCTAATCCAAGGGTTTGAAAATGTTTCTATCTTTGGCGTTCATAATTTACAAGACAAACCTAAAATTAATTCCACCATGAAAAAATCGATTCTCGTTGTTGTTCTGGCAATTACAGCATTGCTGGCCGAAGCGCAGATTCAGACACCGGCGTCCAGCCCGTCAGGGAGTGTGACCGCTACTGTAGGACTTACTGAAATCAAAGTCGACTATTCCCGTCCGAAGACAAAAGGACGGACCATATTCGGATCTGACGCAAAAGCTCTGGTACCATACGGAAAACTCTGGAGAACAGGCGCTAACAGCGGAACCAAGATCACTTTCAGTGATGATGTAACTGTTGAAGGTGTTGCTGTTCCAAAAGGTGAATACCTGATCTACAGCTGGCCAAACGCAAGCGAATGGATCATCACTCTTTACAAGGATGTCAAACTTGGTGGTGATATTTCGAAGTACGACAAGGCTCAGGAAGCTGCGAACTTTAAAGTAAAGCCAGCGAAACTTGGCGACAAGGTCGAAACATTCACTGTTAATATCGGCGACATCTCCGATGACAACAAGAGCGCTAAGGTTCAAATCGCATGGGATAACACTTCAGTGAAGTTCAACGTCGGCGTCAACTTCGACGAGAAAGTCCTGAAAAGCATTGATGCTGTTATCGCTTCAGGAAATGCAGCGCCGTACGATTATTTCCAGGCTGCCAGCTATTATTTTGAAACAGGCCGCGATCTGAAGAAAGCGCTTGAGTGGGTAAACAAAGCTGCTGAAGGAATGAACAATCCTTTCTGGGTAACCCACCAGAAGGCAAAGATCCAGAAAGCTGCAGGTGACAAAGCTGGCGCAAAAGCGACGGCTACTGCATCCCTCGAAGCTGCCAAAGCCGCGAATAACCGCGACTATCAGGCGATGAATGAGGAGCTGATAAAGTCATTGTAGGGCGCGAAGCGCCCTACAGGGCGAGACGCCCGTAGCAAGTAGCAGGTAGCAAGTAGCAAGTAACAAAACAGCCGTAGCAAGTTGCAGGTAGCGGGTAGCAAAACGGCCGTGGCAGAGAATAGAACAGCCGTAGCTGGCAGCAAGGACAGGCGAAAAATGCCTTAGATGTAAGTACCAAACTTTGAACGGCTTAATCTTTCCTACCAAGAAATCTTAATAGCTGAACATCAAACTAAAAAGGGGCCTATGCCCCTTTTTTAGTTTAATCGATAGCATCCCAAGTAGTTTATGTCACCTTTTCCGTTACTGGTACCAAT
>JAEYXN010000200.1 GCA_023431285.1 Bacteroidota bacterium | reverse complement strand
AGAGGTATGCGGATGCCGCGAGGCGGTCGTTGGCCATGGCGGTGATGATTCTGGTGTTCTCATCATCGGGGTGCGCTGCGACATAGAGTACGCTACCTAAAAAGTTGAGTTTCTTGAGCTTAAGTTTTATCTGCCCAGGGTGGGCCTGTTGTTGCGCCTGAAGGAGAAACGGTATCGCGATGAGGCTCGCGGTAAGTAGACGGGTTAATACAGTCATATTGCGCGCATTAACGTAAAAAACGATGGTAATATCAACGGGAATGATGTTAACGGGATGTTATCGGGCGGCTTGGTGCTTATGTAATGATGAGGGCTTTAAGGAGATGGAGGTATCACAACAACTCCTTGACTATCTGTTGGAGTCATTGTTAGTTGAGTTGCAGTATCGGGGCAGCGCGTGTTTTTTCATCATGATTTTTCCGTACTGAATTTGCAGATAATAGATCTTCGCCTATTTTTGCACCCTCGTTTAAGCCTCCTCAACGCAGCTGGCAGAGTCCCGGAACCTCGGGATAATCAGTGAAGGTGAAGAGATGAGAATGAGCCTCTTTAGCTCAGCTGGTAGAGTCCCGAGACTTCGGGATAATCAGCAGGTCGAAAGAGGGAAATTAAGATACAAGCCTCCTTAGCTCAGCTGGTAAAGTCCCGAGACTTCGGGATAATCAGTAGGTCTAAAGAGGGAAAGTTAAGATATAAGCCTCCTTAGCTCAGCTGGTAGAGCAACTGACTTGTAATCAGTAGGTCGTTGGTTCGATTCCGACAGGGGGCTCTTTAAGATCAGGCACTCACATTTTCTGTGAGTGCCTTTTTTTGTTTGTCCATCCCAATTCTTTCAGCAAACTATCTTTGGGTTGCAGGGTAAAATTGAACTCCGGGGTCTTTGTCTACTGCCCCGTCTACCGTCTCTTTTACGTTCACGCCAGTAGTGTATAGAGGATATTTTTTGAATAAGCGGAGAATCCTGTCGCAGGTTTTCGACAATGATTTTGATTTTTTCCGTGATGATTTACGAATTTGGTTAAGCTTCAATCCGCTCCAGAGTTCGTTCATGCTTGTCAATTGCCCTGGTCCAGTTCAGCGGCAACACTAGAAAACTCAAGCATACTCATCTTGTCAGTCTCGGAATTGAAATAGCACCCGATCACACCTTTCTCTACAGGGACGAAGAAGCGGTGGCGGAACGAAGCCCGTGAGCCGGTAAGGCTCATTTCATAACGATCAATTTGTGATCGCAGTGAACTTACGTTCGCGGTTGAAAGCATCGGAACCGCATCCGGCTGGATATAATAATAGGCAGAGACACCAGGTCCATCAATGGCTTCATATAACAACGCCCCTATGAGACCTCCTACGAGGCCAAACATCGCTCCGGCCGATGACCCGCTTTGACTATCATCATAATAATCGCCAACGACCAAAGTCACTCTTCCCTCGTGATCACGCTCAGCCACCAGCGAGGGCCTTGTCGCTTTATATTGAAGGTATTCTCTGATGCTTACTCCCTCCTCCGTCTTTTGCGCTCTTCCCCTTCTCACAAAAAGCGCTTCCCCACGTGGCGCATCCTCCTGAGAGAGCTTAATGCTAGAAACCAATGCGCCATCAAGACGATGTGTGTTAACCAACACACCACCCCCTTTCATACTGCACCTGTAAAGCAACGAATCATGTATTGCCGAGATAAAGTGGTTCTTGCCGGGTTCAATGATTGTCGCTATCCTGATCGTGCCATCTGAAAAGTTCAGACTATACAAGATCGTCCGGGCAGTATGGATCTTGCTGATGCCACCGAGGATTTCATCAATCAGAATACGGATGCCTCCATCTGCTTTGTAGATCTTCACCGGGCATGATCCTGTCTTGATACCTGGAGGTAATGATGGTGCTACAAATCCAATCTCGGCAGTCATAATATCGAATGGACGAACAAAGACGTTCTGGCGTCGGACCTGCCCATCGAAAATATGAGCCACACTCAACCGATGATACTTTTTTTCATAAGACAGGACCTGAATGGTATCGGAATCGACGAAGGCACCTATGATCCTGGTTCCCAACGGAATGTCTATGGGGAGAGAAATTTCTCTCTTTTCGCGTCGGTATATCCGGGTACGGATTGTTTGTCGATCTGAAGAAAGATAAAACACGATTTCGTTTCCCGACTTCTTCTTCACACATATCACCTCTTCAGGATCTATGGTCAGTCCCTCAGCCATTGAAGTCTGCCCCCTCCTGTCGACCCATCTCCACTGAAAGCTTCCAACTCCAGTCTTATAGGCGAGAAGAATGCTATCGCCTACTGAAAAAACGACGGGTGATTTGATTCCCGGCGGGACCGGAATCTCGCTGATCAGCTTTTGCGCTTCCACTCTTAGTACAAGGGTGGCCAAGATTATTAAACAATAATATCTGATCATTACAACGTTCTAACCCTTAGGCCCTGTGTTCTGATCACTAAATTACAATTAATATTATTACAACTATATAGCGTAATTATCCTTTGATGACCTTGATGTCTATGATTATATTGCAAAAAACCGTTAACATGAAATTCAGGACCTTCATGGCCTTCATGGCCTTCATTACCCTTTTTGCCGGGTGTGATGATGAATCTAAAGAACAAGACCTTCCGGGTGATCTCTCCACGCTTATATCGGTCAACTTCGGCCTTTACCTGGTCGATGGAGCGTCGGGTTATCTGGTGGTAACTGATACGCTAAACGCCGTACTCGGCAAGGTGCCAATTACAAATTTCGCCACCCTTGATCTTCATCCCGAGAAGAATTTCGCTGGCGAGACCGTCAACGCATACTTTGTGTTACAAACACCTGATTTCTTTCATACATCGTCGTTTCTGCACATCAAACGCGGAAGTACGTATGATTTCAGCGGAGTCCCTGTATTTGGCATGCAGAATCCTGTTCGCCTGAGGCCGACAAACGTCCCAGAATTCGATTATCTGACCATGGGAACAAACGCAATTACCCGGACTTACACAAACTCAAACCTGAGCGATACTTCCAACTGGGGTACCCATCTCAACTACATTGAAGGAGGAAGTATCTATGCGCAGGTCGTCAGCGATGATGAAGGCAAGTATGGATTTTTCCCAATCACCGGAGATCAATCTTCTTATGAGTTCAGTCTGGGAGATCTGAACCAGGTATCATTACGGACTGAAATTTCAGTTCCGGATCATATTCATGGATATTACTTCATCATTGGAAACAAGGCCGAAGAAGGAGATGCTCAATCCAACTACTGGCTCTTTGAAAGGAATTTCAACGGCAATTCCTTCCCGATATTTTATCCTGACATTACATTCGATAAATATATCAGTTCTCTTACCCTCACATTAAATGAGAGGAATGAAACCATTGGATACAACCGGAGTGGTGAGCTTGTTACCGAATACGCGCCAATTACTTTCAACGCAAGCGTAACGGGAAGGCTTCCCAATAATTTTCAGTACTCTCCCTCGGGAGATTTTGATTTCTACAATGCTGAGTTCGTACACGAGAATGGTGTGGAGTTCGTTCATGTATATGCTCCGAGGAAGGTTCGGAAGTTCGTTATACCCGACTTCTCCTCTCTGCTCTCCGTGCCGGCACGGGATTTCAATAAATTCAAACTCCAGTTCCTGGGGCTCTCTGATGTGCTGGATCATACGGAGGATAGCCCTTATTTCAAGATATACTCCTCCTACCCTCCCAACATACCGAATCTCAACCGGAGGTCATACCCATTCTGAGTTCATTAACGGAAATCACTGGTACAAAACTTGTTCTAATGTGCCTTCATCCCTGCCATGAGTAGATGGGTGACGTCGTGGGCAGGGCATTGTGTGTAACCCTTCGTTATGAATATCGCTATCCGCAGTTTCGCGCAGACAATTCTTTTCTCTGCCCTGCTCCTGCTCACGGGATGTGCTCCCGGTACGAAGTTCTCAGGAACTTCTCACTGTCCCTCTTACTTATCGGATGGGGACGTCATTCTTGTGTCCGCCCTGCGAGGCAATAACCAGGTACTTCAACTAGATGCAATCCGGAAAAAGATGTCTGGCCGGAATGTTAAAGTTCATTACGCTCCGGAGGAAGAATATAACCTTCGCGCTGCGGGAGTTACAAATCCACTGGATACCGCTTTTTATCCGACGCTGCTGCGAAACGGCATCACACATCTGTTACAGATCACACCAGATCGCGCGTCGTCAGGAAGGCCTTATGATTACAAGACCCCCTATGAGCTCTCCCTTGAGCTGAATCCCTTTCATCCATCTCCTCCGGGCGGATCACAGAACGTTTATAAGTCGGTGGTAACCATGCACCTGATTTCGCTAAAGACGAAGCAGTATTACGCTTTCAAGATCGAGTCACAAATCCACGGACTGGAAGTACGGCATGACGATGGCGGCCGATCAAATGTGAATGCGGGAAGTGTAGACCAGGCGATGTACTACGCAGTAAAGAAGGGGGCAGATAAGATCAGTGAAAACTGCAGGTGAGTTAAGTCTGAAAAGCGTCGTTATGCAATCCGCCACATCGTCAGATAAAATAGCATTGATTTGTAAATGGTAAAAACAAATGGCATCAGGACGATGATCAGCAATGCCTTGGCTATAGACACAATCCACCGTTGACCATAGCACGTGTGTATACCATGAATAAGAAAGAAGGCTGTGGTTAATCCAAAGATCCATGTAAAGATGGAATCGTTTATCACCTGCCCAGACACGGCGTCCAACCAGTGCAGGGCATATAATAACCCGGTCATGAAGATCGAAAGGAAGATCATGTTGACGAATAAGAAGAACGTCATGTATTCAAATGCAAAGTAGAGATGGTTCGCGAAGTAGACAGATCGTTTGTAATTGACAATGGAGAACAGGACTGCCAGCAGGAACACAAGAACGATGATCAGCAGTTTGGACAGTCCTAACGACTCTGTGTTATAGGCTTTCTCCAACTGTTCACGGGTCATTGAAGTCCGTTCGAGCTTTTCCTCGATGATCTGAGGAACGTTGGCGCCATAGAAGTTTGACATGTGCTGATATTGCAATGGCGTACTGAGCGTATTGGCTGTGAGAAACGGGAATAGGTAGAAAATAAAGTTAGCTACGAAAAACAAAGACACGGGCTTCATGAACGGTACCCGGAGTCCACGAGAGTATTCGAAGGTAAATCGGCCGGGATTCGTGATCGTAAGTTTCAGTGTACGGAAGAACTTTCCATCGAGAAAGGTGAAAGCATTCAGGATCTCTCCGAAGAATACCTTAAGTGATTCTTCACCTTCCAGAAGGACCCTTTCGCCACACTCATTGCAATAACGTCCCTTGAAAGTATTCCCACAGGATACGCAAGTGCGATTCATCTCTGGGTCGAAGGGAATAGATCTGCGGAGAATCTTCATAAAACGGCTATCGAATATAGCAACTTTCAAGAAGCATTACGCACGGTTCGCCAGTAGAAATCCTTTGTCGAACGCGAAAAGGGCCGACCCTGCGATGCAGAACCGGCCCTCCTACTTAACTCATGTTTGATATTATATCCTTCTCCGTGCGGCGATACGTCCGTCGGTTTTCAGTTTTGTATCATCCAGAGGTTTTACGATCCAGCCGAAATCATTTTTCAGGGATTCGAGCAGAACCATTGAATCTGGCGATGGAGGACCTACCATTGTCATGTCTCCCTCCTCCTGTACCCATGAACCTCGCAGACTCAGTATGCCACCGTGGATCGATGCCTTCGACGTATTAGTGTAAACGTTGTTGATGATCTCGTTCACATTCGCGGCGCTGAGGTTGTTCTCGCCATCGATCTCGAGGAACGACAAAGAATGCGTTGCAGGAAGAATCAGTTTATTAAGGTCGCGCAGCCCAGGGAGCATCGCCTCTTCAAGCTTTGTATTGTTGCTCAGGTCAAGGGTAGCCGGGCAAGCCGTCAGACCATAAAGCAATTCACGCAAGTTGGTAAGATGCTGGAACTGGATATCAGTAAATTCACTGCCTCCGTAGAAGGAGTAGAAATGAACAATTTTATCCAGGTCTCCGGTGATGGTAATAGGATACGTACCGGATGCTGTATAAGCATGATTGATTTCGGTGCCCAGAGGGTCATTGATTATAACAGATTCGACATTGCCGTCTCCCCAGTTTATTGACAGCTCAGTGTCTGACCCACCGATGTAGAAGTAGAATGGGTAATCTGTTCCGGCGGTGGCGCGTGCCGTCATTGTAAACGCAGGAGCTAGAGATAGCTTTAGAGGCTTGCTGCTATATTTCGTAGCGAAATCCGAGAGACGGAATTCTGTTACAGAGGCTGCACAGGCT
>JAEYXN010000199.1 GCA_023431285.1 Bacteroidota bacterium | reverse complement strand
ATCTGATGTCTAGCAGTTTGCAGGTATACCCAAAAGCAGGTAGAGAGTCCAAAAGACCCATCCTCAACCCTCTTGAAACTACCCCCCAAAACCACTGGCACAAATTTTCCTTATCCAATTCATCCCTTAAACCTTAACCAATAACGTGAACTCCGAAGGCGGCAAAATCCTCATGATCGACGACGATGAAGACGTTCTTCTCGCCGCGAAAATGCTGTTGAAAAAACAAGGTCATCACATCATCATTGAAAAGAATCCCAAAAAGATTCCTTTCCTCCTGAACAATGACACCTACGACGTGATCCTCCTGGATATGAACTTCAGCAAGGATATTACCAGCGGTAAAGAAGGTTTCTACTGGCTGGAACAAATCCTCGCCCACGACAGGTCCGCCGTAGTTATCATGATCACCGCATTCGGCGACGTGGAAATGGCAGTGCGGGCCCTCAAAGCAGGTGCTACAGACTTCATTCTTAAACCCTGGCAGAATGAAAAACTGATCGCCACCATCTCAACCGCCATAAGACTCAGGCAGTCTTATAATCAGGTCGACAAACTGAAGAAAGCGAAGGAAATGCTCGAAGAACAAATCAGCAGACCCTTCGCGGATATCATCGGCAACAGCCCGGCTATACGCGAAGTATTCCAACTCATTGATAAAGTAGCCAAGACAGACGCAAACGTGCTTATCCTCGGAGAAAACGGAACTGGAAAAGAACTGATCGCACGCGCAATCCACCAGCGCTCGTTGCGAAATCAGAACAGCTTCGTTTCTGTCGATATGGGCGCAATAACGGAGACCCTATTCGAAAGCGAACTCTTCGGTCATAAGAAAGGGGCATTCACCGATGCCCGCGAAGACCGCCCCGGACGTTTCGAACTCGCCAATGGAGGTACCTTGTTCCTCGATGAAATCGGTAACCTGAGCATGAGCCTGCAAAGTAAACTCCTCAGCGCGCTCCAATCTCGACAAGTCACCCGCGTTGGTGCTAACCAGTCTGTCAATGTGGATATCCGACTGATCTGCGCGACGAACATGCCTCTCGCAAAGATGGTACAGGAAGGAACATTCCGTCAGGATCTTCTCTACAGAATCAACACGGTAGAAATACACGTTCCTCCATTGGCGGAACGCGTTGAAGATATCAGCGTCCTCGCACAACATTATCTGAACCACTACGCGAAGAAGTATCATAAAAACGTCAACGTGATCGCGCCCGAAGCCATGGACAAACTTAAACGTTATGCATGGCCCGGAAACATTCGGGAGCTTCAACACTCTATTGAGCGCGCAGTGATTATGACAGACTCCGCTACTTTACAGGAGAGTGACTTCCTTCTCAGCAGAACGCTTTCAAACAACGCAAACACCAATACGCTGAACCTGGACGAAGTAGAGAAGTCAGCGATCGTGAAAGCGTTGCAAATGCATAACGGCAACATTTCAAAAGCCGCAGACGAACTTGGATTAACCCGTGCATCGCTTTATCGACGAATGGAGAAATATGGAATTTAACTGGCGTTCACCAGTTTTACCGAGGATAGCATTATTAACTGTCTCTATTTTCCTGTCGTCCATTTTTTTCTCAAGTAACAGCGCTCTTTCAGGGTTTATCTTTCTCGGAATTTCACTGTTCCAGGTAAAGCTTCTGATCGAATACCTGGACAGGTCCAACAGCAACATTGCAAACTTCCTCGACTCCATTCAGTTCGATGATCTCTCCTACTCTTTCAAAACAAAGAGCGACGACCCTGTCGTCATGCGCCTTCATCAGGAGTTGAATGAAGCGTTACTGAAGCTGCGCAATTCAAGAAGAGAAAAAGATTCGGAGTTCCTCTTCTTCAGAAACATCGTCATGCACGTGGGAATAGGCTTAATCGTTTTCAGAGAGAACGGAAAGATCGAAATCATAAACAGCTCAGCAAGACGACTTCTTAAAGTAAACCGCCCCGACACGCTGCAGGATCTCACTCCCGTCAGCGAACAATTGGTCCAGGTGATTGATAAACTAAAGACCGGCGGACGCGAACTCCTTCGCCTGAAGATCGGAGAAGAGATCGTACAACTCTCTATATACGCGATCGAATTGACTTTGCGCGGAGAAACTGTCAAGCTGATCTCTCTTCAAAACATCCAGAACGAATTGGATGAAAAAGAAATGGAAGCATGGCAGAACCTCGTGCGGGTCCTTACACACGAGATCATGAACTCCGTCACACCGATCTCATCGCTGGCAGGTATTGTAGAAGAAGAGATCAAACCTTATATCGAAGAGCAGAACGGTGAATCCCTCAGCAAGGATCAACTAAGCGATATTCATCTTTCTCTTGCTACCATCAGCAAACGCAGCGAAGGCCTTATCCATTTCGTAAAAGAATTCCGCAGTCTTACCAGCGTACCCAAGCCAAGGCCATCTACTTTTTCGGTCCGTGAACTACTGGACGAAGTCATTATCCTTCACCGTAAGGATCTGACCGAACATAACATCCAATACACAACATTTATCTATCCGGAGGACCTTACATTGTCGGCTGACCGGAATATGATTGAACAGGTGATCATCAATCTTCTGAGAAATGCTATCCAGTCTTTCGAAGATCAGCCGGAGAAAAAGATCGAGCTCAAAGCGTTCCTGAATGACAAGTCCCGAACCATCATTTCCATTAGCGACAACGGGACGGGCATAGACCCTGAAGCGATGGAGAAGATCTTTATACCATTCTTTACCACGAAGAAGACGGGGTCGGGAATCGGACTAAGCCTGTCACGCCAGATCATGCGTCAACACCAGGGAACGTTAACCGTAAAAAGCACAGTCGGCAAAGGAACAGAGTTCCTGATGAGATTCTGATCCCTCCCTCCCCGCTGATTTGTAAGGCGCCTTTCCATTTAATACCTTTACGCAACTTTTGAAATCGCCATGCAAGACATACCTCAAAAAGTAACGAAGATACTGACGGAAAAACTGGGAATTGCCGAATCGGAGATAACCCCCGATGCCAACTTTGTGAGAGATCTTGGTATCGATTCTCTCGACTACGCAGAGATCGTCATGGAATTTGAGCAATCATTCGACATCCGCATTCCGGATGATGACGCTGAAAAACTTCAGACCTTCGACCAGGCAGTCAAATACATCGAAGAGAAAGTTAAGAAGTAGAAGACTCAAAATAGCTGCAGAGCCTGACCATGGTGCCTGCAGCTTCCGCCGAAAGGGCCTGCGGCAGTCCACCATCGGGAGAAAGGTAGCTCCATCCGGCACGTTCCTCCGACCATCGCACAACGAACTTTTCAGAACCCATCAGCACCAGGTCCATCTCATAAAGGTCCTCATGATGCCTGTCCTTTAATCCGGTCCCCTGCAGAAGAATATGCTTCTTCCTGACAAGTTCACCTTTTTCGCAATTGATGGTGTCGAGCCGTACAATCAGTCGCGACTCAATATCCCATGCTCTGAACATAAGTTTCCTTGGAATGTAAAACTCCATAAAAATTTGTAATGTTGGATTGACATGAATGGCCATCGCAAAATACTGTTTATCATCAACAAGTTCGCGGGTACACGCTTTACTCCGTTGATCGCTGAACAGATTGCAGCCGCAGGAGAGAAATACAACGCCCATTGCATGACAGAGTTTACCCAGGCTCCCGGTCATGCGACAGAGCTCGCTGCTTCTGCTAACCGTGACGCGGTCGATGCCGTAGTGGCCGTAGGCGGTGATGGAACCATCAACGAAACTGCACGCGGGTTGCTGATTAGCAAAATCCCTATGGGAATCATCCCGCGCGGATCAGGAAACGGTCTCGCAAGACATTTAGGAATTTCCATTTCAGTAGACCAGGCGTTGCAAAACATCTTTGAAGGTGAACCTCTTCCGATGGATACCTTCACCCTCAACGGAAAGCTCTCGCTCAATGTGTCAGGTGTTGGTTTCGATGGTCACATCGCCAATTTGTTTGGGGGCAAGACACGCCGCGGACTGGCAGGATACGCAACACTGACCATGAGTGAATATCTCCGCTTCGGTGAGTTCAACGCAACAGTGACCGCAGGAAACGCTCAATGGAAAACACGAAGCTTCGTGCTCGCGATCGCTAACTCTTCGCAATACGGAAACAACGCTTACATTGCTCCCGCTGCTTCTGTCACTGACGGCATGCTGAACCTGGCCATCTTACGAAAAGTCCCCGCATACCGACTCGACTTCGTTTACTCTTTCTTTAACAGGACGATCGATCAATCTGAGTATTGCGAGGTGCGCCCGTTGGAAAGCTTCAGGATCGAAACAGAAACCGACATCCCATTTCATGTCGACGGTGAGCCATGCGGAACAGCGCGAAGCTTCGACATTGCAATAAATCCTGCCGCCCTTCCTGTCATTGCACCGAAAAAAACCTACAGCTGACGCGCGCTGTAAATACCCCGACGTGGGTTACTTCCAGTATCTGCCGACTTATAGCTTTATAGTCCAAACTCAACTTCCATGAAACAAATCTTTACGACAATGATGTTGCTTCTGCTCGCAGCGGCAACGTTCGCTCAGAGCATTACCCTCCCTCCCAGCGGAGATAATCAAAAATCAAGTGTGACTCAATGGATCGGACCAGTAGCCGTCACGATAACCTACAACAGTCCTGATGTACATGGGCCGCAGGGTGAAGACCGCACTGGTCACATCTGGGGAGAACTCGTCCCCTATGGTTTTACTGATCCAGGTTATGGCTCCTCCAGATCAGCACCATGGCGCGCCGGCGCTAATGAGAATTCTACCATCAGGTTTTCGCATGATGTGGTAATTGACGGCAAGCCAGTCAAGGCGGGAGTTTATGGAATATTTATAGATGTGCAGGAATCCGGGCCATGGACGTGGATCTTATCCATGGATGCTGATAATTGGGGACACTATCACTATGATCCTGCCAACGATGTGATCAGGGTGCAGTCTCCCTCGAAAGAAGCCCCCTTCACAGAATGGCTTACCTATGGTTTTGATGATCGACGCCCCACTTCTGCGGTAGCTTACCTTCAGTGGGAGAAAAAAAGAGTGGACCTGAAAATCGAAGCGCAGAATGTAAACGAAATTTACGTCGACAAAATACGCGCAGACCTTCAGGGGCACCGTATGGGATTCAACAATCAAAGCTGGATTGATGCGGCTCTCTTCTGCGCACAAAACAAGATCAATCTCGAAGAGGCACTCGTGTGGGCGGAGTATGCCATCAGGGGCAGATACATCGGTGTTGAAGATTTCTCTTCTCTCCAGGCGAAGGCGATGGTTCTGCAGGCAATGGGAAAGGAAAAGGAATCTGATGATATTATGTTGTCAGCAGTGAACCATCCATCCGCCAACATGCAGTTAATCCATCAGTATGGACGCGCTTTACTTCAAAGCGGAAAGAAAGAAAAAGCAATGGAGGTCTTTCATCTAAACAGAAAGAAAAACCCCAACGACAAATTCACCACCTACGTCGGACTGGCCCGCGGCTACACCGCCCTTGGTGACAAGAAGAATGCCCTCAAGAACTGGGAGATCGCCTTAAAGAATCTCCCCGACGACCAGAAGCCGAACAAAGCATTCTATGAAAGTGAAATGGCAAAGCTCAAGGGCTGAGGCGAAGCGCCGTAGCAGGTAGCAGGTAGCAAGTAGCAGGTAGCAGGTAACAAGGTGTCCTTGCTACTTAATACTTGTTACCCGCGATGAGCAGATTAATCCACTTCAACCGGCAGTCCGGCTACCCGGCCGACTGGCTGATCTGCCACATGAATCAGAGTGAGGAACAGTGTGAGAGTGAAGGCAGCCGAACCAAATGTGGGCCCGCTGTCCGTACTTGTTACTTGTTACTTGTTACCTGCTACCTGCTACCTGCTACTTGCCACCTGCTACCTTGTTCACTGCTTCGTAAACGTCAGCCTACACTCAAACCCTCCAAAACAATCCGGCGTAGGATACAACACATTTACAGTAAACTGACTGTCATCTGAATCATCGTACTCTCCAGGGCCATTCTTGCTAATGTGAGAAGTCTGAACATCGACAGGGATAGCACCACAGCCAATACCAATCCCCTGGTTCGCGACAAAGACACGTCCACAGACGAAGTCGATCGCAAAGCCGAGACCATCAAATTCACAACAACCAGGAACAGTGAACAACGCACCAAAGTCACGTTGCGTAGGATTACCAGCAACCGCTACAAGAGTAGCTGTACCTGAGAAAAGTCCACAATCATCAGTGATAGCATAAGTTCCAGTGAAAGGACTCGATACAGAACACACCATCGGGAAGTTTAATTGTCCGGTGTAGCTGGTTGTACCACCTGCAGTGAAGAAAGAGTTCTCCGTATTGATGAATTGCTCTCCCCCTAACGTGATTGTATCAGGATAAACATTGCCATTCTGTAACTCGACGACATTGTAGATTGTAAAGACGTCGCCACCACCGAGCTCTGCGGGATCCACTCCCACCGCAGTCGCCATCTCCTGCAGCGAGATCGTTGCTTTCGATGAACCATCATTCGTCAGCGATGCTCCATCAATCCGTTTTACCAGCGCACGTTTCGTCTTTTGATCCTTGAGAAACTGAAACAGTTCCACCACTACATCCACCTGACGAATATTGGCCGTCTCAGTGTACATGGTCACGTTTATGGTAGGATCCGTATCCGCAAGATTGAAAGACCTTGCATCCGGAATCATACGAAAGTTGAACCCGGTATCGGATTGTGATTTACCAAACTCCTCCTGTTTTTCGCAGCCAATCAAAAGGATCAGTGACAGCAGCGCAATTG
>JAEYXN010000186.1 GCA_023431285.1 Bacteroidota bacterium | reverse complement strand
GAATGACAATCCGATGAAAGTAAATATTTTTGATGATAAGGGCATTGCTGACCATGCTGTTTGATGCGCTCGACAACCCTGAGCTGAACATGTTCCATATAAGGAGGCCGGAGAACACGAACAGCGGGTACGGCATGTTCTGTGATGGAATGGTCAAAGCTCTTCCGAAAAAGAACGTGAAGATGATCATCATCAGGAGTGGCTGCAGTATTGCCCAAAGGAATCCGAGGACCGTCTGCTTATACTTGATCTTGATATCACGCCAGGTGAAAAAATAGAACAGCTCGCGGTAGGCCCAGAGTTCTTTCCAATCAATCAGTTTTTGCCTCTCAGCGTCGATGACGTATTCTTTTCCCTCCCCCATAAATACCAAAAGGCTAGGATTTTTCTCAATTAATAAGCAAGTTATCACCAATTATGCCATTCGACAAATGCGTATTATCAAATAATGTGTTCCTTGTTTGATTGACGTGGAAAACCTGAATTATGACGACTAACGATGAGTGTGAAGATACTTTTCCTGGTGCCTTATCCCCTAAATGAATCACCATCACAGCGCTTCCGATTCGAGCAGTATCTGCCTCTCCTGAAGAAGGAAAATATTGAATTCAAAATTCAGTCATTTGCCAATGTCAGAAACTGGAAGATTTTCTATACCCGCGGGAATATTCTGAAGAAAGCAGCTTTCATCATCTCTGGGATTGCTAAACGAACCGCCATTCTTCTGGAGGTCCCCGCGTATGACTACGTTTTTATCCACCGGGAAGTAACACCGATCGGGCCACCCCTTTTTGAATGGATCATCGGAGTGTTTCTTAAGAAGAAAATCATCTACGACTTCGACGATGCTATCTGGATGACGGAGCGCCCTGACGAGTCACTGATACGCCAGACCATCAAGTGGCGGATCAAAGTGAAAAGCATATGTCGCTGGTCGTACAAGATAAGCTGCGGCAATCTCTACCTCTGTGATTATGCCTATCGTTACAACCACAACATCTACCTTAACCCGACTACCATCGACACAGATGATCTTCATAATCCTTCTCTTCACCCGGCAAAGAAATCGGGCAGGATCGTCATCGGGTGGACAGGTTCTCACTCGACATTGAATTACCTTTTACTTGTGAAAGGAATATTGAAAGAGATAGAAGATAGCTACGCCAATGTTGACATGATGGTGATCGCAGACCGCGAGCCGGACCTCGGTTTGAAACGAATGATCTTCCGGCCATGGAGTCGCGAAACCGAGATCGCGGACCTCTCGCAAATGGACATCGGCATCATGCCATTGACGGATGATAAATGGGCGCAGGGGAAGTGCGGATTCAAGGCATTACAATATATGGCGATGGAAATTCCGGTCGTCGCTTCTCCGGTCGGAGTGAACACCATGATAATCAATCATGGGTTCAATGGATATCTGGCAAACAACGTGGAAGACTGGGTAAATTATCTGAAGCTGCTTATCGAAGATACGTCAGCTCGAAAGGAGACGGGAAGGCTCGGTCGTGAAGAAGTTCTGCGGAATTACTCTGTGCGATCAAATGCATCCAACTTCCGTTCGCTCTTCACATAGCGGTTCAAGAGAATAAGACCAAGAACGAAGAACGGCATGAGCGGTATTTTGTATCGTGACAACGTTCCAAAATTGTATGTAGAAATGCCAACGGCGAACGCGAAGGTGACACTGAATATAAAGCAAAACAATACGTCGGGGTTCAGAAATCCTTTACCAAGATATTTTCCGCTTGAGAATAACAGGTACAAAGTGAATACAACGAGAAACAAACTCTCCATCGCTGACAATAACATGAGAGGGTTCTTCACTTCCCATATGTAGGGTCGGAACAGCGATACGTTAATTGCCTGCGGCGAGAGTTTCAGCATCCCCGAGAAAGTACCGTCGAGTTCTCCCAGCGAATATCCTGAACCGGCTTCCCTTCCTGTGAAATAACGGATATCATATGCGGTAATCTGTGCTGTCTTTCCCAATTGAGATAGCGAGTAGCGCGCATCATTCTTTCCAATATTTTCAATAGCGAAATATCCCGAGAAGACAGAAAGCCCAAACACGACGGGAGTCATGATAAACTTGAAGGCAATAGATTTAAACCGTGACAGGTAGCCGAGGTACATCCAGAATAATGCGGCCGGAACAAAACACAGCAAGACATACTTCTTGATAGAGAACACGAGGTATAATGAAAGGAGGAGAAGAATTATCTGAAACACACCGAAGCGTCTTCCTGTAAATGCGCCTCTTATCAGGTACGTGGCGATACCGATACAGGCCAGCGTGATTGTGTCTTTCAGCAGACCTGATCCCCAGAATACAACGCTTGGTATAAAGAGCGTCGCTGCCGCAATTGGTTTGTGTAGTTCAGGGTAATCTTTGTAAAACGTAAGGAAGAGCATCCACGCGCCGACGAAACTTACCGCAGAAAAACAGACTGCTGTCGCGGAGTAAGATGAGAAAGTGAAGAAGTCAACGACACTGGCAATTCTTACGATCATGAAGGAACTTGGATCGTCATAAAAAAGTATCCGCGAAGAATATTTGTAAACACCTGGTTCTCCGTGCGGGCTGTTGAAGAAAAGGCGCCATGCCACTGCGGGGTCATCCATCATTGCAGACCAGATATGTCGGCTACCATGGGTATGGAAATTGAAGGTGTCGCCGCCGGTGTAGTAGAACTGATATAGAAACCCGACTGCGAGTGCGCAAAACACTCTAAAGGTGAGGGCGGGAAAAAAGTATCGCCGGTTTGTTTCATCCGTAACCCTTGGGCGAATGAAGTAAGCCGCGACAAACACCATGAAGATCACCACCGGTGTTACTATGAAATCCCGAAGCTCCAAGCGTACTTATTAGATGCGTGAATAGTTAATCTCCTTTTTCAAGGGCCTTAAGTCGGCGTTTGGCATCCTTAAATGCTTCATCCTTCCTTCCTGCGCGCTTCTTGGCGTCTTTAAAATATCTTTTTGCTTCCGCCTTGTTACCCTGCTTTTCCGCTATCTCGCCAAGCGCGATGATTGAATAAAGATAATATCCTGACTCTGTGGCGTTCACCTGTTCAGCATATTTCATACAAAGTTGGTAGTAGTGCTTTGCTTCGTCGTACTTCCGCCGTGCCTCATGGATCTGGCCAAGGAAAAAAGCGGCATAGCGGCCACTTGTGGCTTCATATCCAATCTGCGCACTGTCAATCCGTTGTATTATTTCACGACTTACCCGATCGGCCTCGGTAAACCGGCCCATCGAATAAAGCATCCGCGCATAATATCGATGGAAGAATGGATTATCAGGATATTGCTCGTAAAGGTATTCGCTGATCTGAAAGGCCCGGGGCTGATCGTTCTCATAACTATTAAGAATTCTCATAAGCCAGACCATCGCCTCCGTGCGTGTGTAGAAGGCGTTGTACGACACTTCCTTCAATTGTTTCAGGCCTTCGGCTTTGTCACCCTTTCGGAAAAACCACATTATCGGCTTCAATGATGGATAGTTTTCAGGAACCCACACCGAAAAGTAATTGTAAAGCCCATCGCCGAACAACAACTCTATGCTGAGGTTCTCTTTCTCCTTACAGATTTCAAGGTAGTCGAGGGCACTTTTGCCGGAGGATGCGGCTTTTCTCCATTGCTTGCGTTCTTCATCAGAGTAGAGGCGAGCCTTGAAACCATGGGCCGCCGCGAGGAAGAATGCGGCTTCGGTCTTGTATTCCGGATATCGCTTGAAGAGGTTTTCACCGACCATAATTGTCGAGTCCATGTAAGCCATGAACGACGCATCGTGCGTTTGGTCGCTGGTGTTTGGCATGATCTTCCACCATTCGATCAGCCCCATCAGAAAATATGGGAGGGGATGCCACCGGTAGCGGGCCTTGAGATAACGAAATTGATTCTCAGCCTTCTTAAACTTGAAATTATAGAGGTCATTCAGGGCCTGGGTGCACTCCAGTTGGACGTGCAGATCTGAAATAAGGATGATCGTCGTGTCCTTCTTAATGTTCGCAGGAGCTGCCGAAGTCTGGGCACCGGCAGTGCTGCAAAAGAACACCGACATCAAAATGAGGGAAAATACAACCCGTGTAAAATACCGTGTCAAAGAATGTAACATCCAGACATTTTTAGTCATCATAGCAGTGAATCGCCCTCGCCCTTTCTATATTGTAATCCCCTTTTAAACCCGTTTATGAGTATCCAACACGAAGCTAAGTCATTCTTCTCAGCCGACAAAAAGCTCCTTTTTGTACTCCTGTGCCTTGCTTCGCTTATTTTACTATTTATTAAAATAAGCTTCATCGAAAATGAAACTGCTGCCTTTGAGTTTCTCCAGGACCGCCCCGAGGGTGCGATCCTGAGTATGATCAACGCGCTGAAGTACTTTTCAATTCCCTTCGTTTATCTATGGAAGGTAACCGTTATCAGTTTTGTTATCTGGATTGGTTGCTTCATGTTCGGGTACCGGATCACATACGCACAATGCTGGGGGGTTGTTGTGGTCGCCGAGTTTGTTTTCCTTGTCCCTGAACTGCTGAAGATTCTTTGGTTCTGGTTTTTCGTCCCGGATCCGGCGTATTCGGACATAGGACGCTTCTACCCATTGTCGCTCATTCATTTCGCTGACTACGACACGATGGACAGACGCTGGGCCTATCCACTGAGAGCATTAAACGTATTCGAGATCCTTTATATTTTTCTCCTTGTCGAAGGAGTTCATTTCTGGGCAAGAAAGGACAAAAAATACGTGTGGATTATTGTGCTGTGCTCGTACGTGGTCATATTCCTGCTATGGCTGGGATTCTACGCCGCAGTGTACGACTAAAGGCCATTGAAGAAGCTACGGACGCCTTCCACCACGCGGGTTTGTTGTTCAGAAGTCATGCCCGGATAGAGGGGAAGACTTAACACTTCATTGGCTAGTCGTTCAGCTTCCGGGAACTGACCATGCCTATATCCGAGGTATTGAAACGCTTCCTGCAGGTGGGGAGGAACCGGGTAATGGATCATCGTTGCAATACCAAGATTTCTCAGATGATTTCTTAGCGGGTCGCGATGTTTCGTCTGAATGACAAACAGATGATATACATGTTCAGCTTCCTTATCGGTAAGAGGGAGTGTCAGATCTCCGGTGGAGTTTAATTCTTTAAGGTACACATTTGCCAGCCTGCGGCGTTCCTCATTCCATTCATCGAGATAGAGTAATTTAGTTCGAAGAAAGGCAGCCTGCATTTCGTCGAGACGTGAATTCATGCCCTCTATCTTAAGATGAACTTTATCGGTCAGGCCATAATTCCGGAGGCTTCTGACAAGATCCGTTTTTTCATTATCGAACAAAGTCACGGCTCCACCATCTCCAAAAGCGCCGAGATTTTTCGTTGGGTAAAAACTCGTAGCGTTGGCAGCCCCAAAACTTCCGGTTTTCTTTTCCCGCCAACGGGCCCCATGCGCCTGCGCATTGTCCTCAACGACCTGGAGATTGTATTGTCTTGCCAGCTCATCGATGCGGGTCATATTGCAAGGCTGCCCGTATAGATGAACAGGCAGAATTGCCCGTGTTCGCTCAGTGATCGAAGCGGCAATCAGAGACTCCTTTATGTTGTAGGTATTTGAATCGGCATCAACGGGGACCGGTATGGCCCCTGCCCGTGTGACGCCCAGCCACGTGGCGAGGTACGTATGGGCGGGAACGATCACTTCATCTCCGGAACCAATGCCAAGGGCCTTCAGCGAAAGCGTAATAGCATCAAGCCCGGAAGCTACTCCCACGCAAAAAGGAACTTCTGTATAAGCGGCGAATTCTTTTTCGAAGGCGTCTACCTCCCTGCCGAGCACAAACCAGTTTCGATCGTACACCTTCTCGAAAGATTCGCGGATGGTGTCCTGGATACGCTCATTTTGCCAGAAGAGATCAAGAAAAGGTACCGGTTCCAACGTTCAGTCCATTTTGTCTGAGTAATTATCGAAAGTCATCATGAGACGAGGAAATTATTCGGGCGATAAAAAGTAAAATTTCCCTTATTTTCGGGCTTTTATTTAACGAACAGGTCCTTTCAAAATGAATTTTCAGAGAATCAACAATATTGCCGGCTGGGCCGTTTTCGCGATTGGTCTTATCACCTACTGGATCACCATGGAAGAAACTGCCAGTTATTGGGACTGCGGCGAATTCATCGCGGTATCCTATAAGCTGGAAGTTCCCCATCCGCCGGGAGCACCATTCTTTCTTCTGATCGGCCGCATGTTTTCCTTCCTGGCTTTCGGGGATGTCACCAAAGTTGCGTATTGGATTAACTTTAGCAGCGTTCTCGCGAGCGCGTTCTGCGTATTGTTTTTGTTCTGGTCGATCACGTTACTCGGTCGTAAGATCATGCGCATTTCACGTTTCGATGAAATCACTGAAGGACAAGGATGGACACTGATCGGCGCGGGAATCGTTGGAGCATTGGCTTATACATTCTCTGAGTCTGCATGGTTTTCTGCTGTTGAAGCTGAGGTGTACGCGATGTCATCCTTCTTCACTGCATTTGTGGTGTGGGCGATTCTGAAATGGGATGTGATCGATGATGAATCGAAAGCCAACAGATGGCTACTGCTTATTTTCTACATGATGGGTCTTTCTATCGGTGTTCACCTTCTGAACCTGGTTACGATCCCCGCGCTTTGCCTCGTCTATTATTTCAAGAAACATACTCCGACAACGTGGGGTATTGTGCTCACATTGATCGTCAGCTTGCTCATGATCTTCTTTGTGAACGACATCATTATCCCTGGTCTTCCATCATTTGCAGGGACGCTTGAAGTGTTCTTCGTCAATAGTCTTGGACTTCCATTTGGGTCAGGGGCATTTTTGTTCGGCGCAACAATCATTGGCGGACTTGTCTATGGAATTGTTTACTCTCAAAGGAATCAGAAAGTCGTTCTTAACACATTCCTTAACGCAGTTGCTTTTATTCTGATCGGATATTCTTCCTACACGTTGGTTTTGATTCGTTCCAACTTCAAGCCTCCTATTAACGAGAACAATCCTTCTGACATCATGAGCTTCGTGAGCTATCTAAAGCGCGAACAGTACGGAAGCAGACCTTTGCTTTATGGTCCCAACTTCAATGCTCAGCCTGTTGACATGAAAGAGGGTGGAGCGATTTACTACAAAGGCAAGGATAAATACGAAGTGAAGGACACCAAGTTCGAGTATGTGTATCGTCCGGAAGACAAAACGTTTCTTCCCCGAATCTGGAGCAGTGATCCTGGCCATGTGCAGATCTATCGTGACCGGCTGGGCCTTGCAGAAGGACAAAAACCAAACTGGCTGACGCACAACATATATTTTATGCTGCGATACCAGATTGGAGAAATGTATTTGCGATATCTGCTATTCAATTTTTCAGGACGTCAGAGTGATATTCAGGGGGCAGGCTCACTACCGGATTTCAACGCATCCACTGTCAAGCTCCCGCAGCAGCTCGCAGAAAACAAGGGGCGGAATAACTTCTTCATGATCCCGCTTATACTGGGCGTCATCGGAATGTTTTACCAGTCCGTTCATGATGTCAAGAACTTCTTTGTGGTGCTCCTGTTGTTTATTCTCACGGGGGCTGCGCTTGTCGTTTACCTTAACTCTCCGCCTACAGAGCCGCGGGAGCGGGATTATATTTATGCAGGGTCATACTACGCTTTCGCTTTCTGGATCGGATTCTCTGTTATCGCGATTGTCAGCATGATCAATAAGGCAACGAAGAACATGAAGGTTTCTGCTATCGCCGCTACGCTCATAGGATTAAGCGCACCCGCACTGATGGCACAACAGGGATGGGATGACCACGATCGCTCAGACCGGTTTTTCTCCGTTGATTCTGCTATTAATTACCTCGAGAGCTGCGCTCCAAATGCAATACTTTTTACTGGTGGAGATAACGACACTTTCCCCCTATGGTATGCGCAGGAAGTTGAAGGTGTGAGAACAGATGTGCGCGTCGTCGTCCTGAGCTATTACAACACGGACTGGTACATCGAGCAATCACTTGAGCAGCATTATGAGTCACAACCCTTCAAGTATACGCTGAGCCTTGACAACTATCGTCAGGGTGGCTTAAACGACTACCTGCCGTACTTTGATAAGAAAATTAAAGCTATGGATCTTAACCGGTTCCTGGAACTGGTGCGCGATAACAATAACGTCTTGCTTCATCCAAATTACGGTGGCCAGCGCAACATGCTTCCCACGCGTGATATCTTCCTTAAGATCGATGTTGACAAAGTGAGAAAGCTTGGCATCGTTCCTCCTGAAATGGACAGCCTCATCGTTCCTGAAATGCATTTCCGGGTACGCGGTGGCGGTCTTGAGAAAAAGGATCTCGCGATGCTGGATGTACTTGCTTCATCGGACTGGGAACGTCCCATGTATGTCAACAACACGTCGCTCTCACAGTTCTCAGTAGACCTCAGCCGTTACGTTGTGCAGGAAGGAAATGCTTATCGTATCCTGCCGGTGATGAATCCAGCGCGTTTTGAGCAACAGGAGATGGTGAACACTGAAGTCAGTTACAAGAACATGATGGAGAAATTCCAGTTTCGTAATCTGGATCGTTCCGATGTTTATTATAGTCAGGACTACCGCAATTTTGTTCTCAACCATCGCAGTAGCTTTAATTCTCTCGCAGAGGCGTTGATCCAAAAAGGCGACATGGAGAAAGCAAAACAGGTTCTGCTGGGAAGCCTTACGAAGATGCCGGATGCAGGTATTCCTTATGATTATTCAAATGCACAGACTGTTTCTCTTTTGCTTGAAGCAGGGGAGAAAGCCAAGGCGCTGGAAGTCGCTAATATCATGTGGCCACGCGCAGATGAAATGGCAGAATACCTTATCGCCGAAGGGGACTACGGGCGTGAACTTCAAGTCAATATTGTGGTGTTGGGAGAACTTCAGCGCGCATTATTCAGTCACGGCGAAGAAGAACTAGCCACAAAGATTGAGGAAGCTTACAACAGGCACGCTTCTAACTTCAGTCGTTGAGGGAAAGGGCGCGCCCTGATGTTTCGACAGGGATCGTTCTGCTTACTGTACGTTTTCTTTTGTATGCAGGTTGATTACATCATTGTCGGTCAGGGTCTGGCAGGCTCAGCGGTAGCTGTTCAATTACTTCGTCGCGGAAAGAGAATTGTAGTTTTCGACGATCCATCTTCAAATAATTCATCCCGTATAGCGGCAGGGTTGTTCAATCCTGTCACCGGAAAGAAAATGGTGCGGACATGGCTCGCCGATAAGGTGTTTCCATATCTGGGAGAGTATTACCGTAGTCTGGAGGCCCGGGATACACAGAAGTTTTTTCATCCAATGTCGTTGATCCGTCCGTTTGTTTCCATCGAGGAACAAAACGATTGGATGGCACGTGCGGGAGAGGATGCGTATAAACCGTTTATCAAAAAAGTTATCACCGGGGCATTTCAGGATGGAGTCCATTCAGCTTACGGCGGACTGCTTCTCGATCAATGTGGATTTCTCAATACTGGAAAATACATTCAGGCAGTTCGTATACTGATTGAGCAGCAGGGCACGTTATGTAGTGAGGTCTTCTCTGTCGATGCGATGAAGGTGTCGGAATCATCGATCGTTTACCGTGAGATCAAGGCTTCCAAAATCATCTTTTGTACAGGCGTTCACGAAAACAAATATTTCAGTTGGTTGCCGATCCGTTCTCTGAAGGGAGAAGTGCTCTCATTGAAAATGGATCTGGATGAGGATTTCATCGTGAACCGGGGTGTCTACCTTGTACCCGCAGGAGAAAAAATATGGAAAGCCGGCGCCACTTATTTTTTCCACGATCAGGTCCCAGGTATCACAAACGAAGCCCGTGTGGAGTTAGTAGGTAAGATCAACGAACTCGTCAGCGTTCCATATGAAATACTGGATCAGCAGTGGGGATTTCGGCCAACGACACCAGACCGGAGACCGATTCTTGGTGCTCATCCGCGCTATAAGAACGTGATCGTATTTAACGGCCTGGGCACCAAAGGAGTAAGTCTGGCACCTTATTTTTCCGAAGTATTGGTCCACTGGATGGAAAAAGGAGGAACGATAAACAAAGAGGTGGACATTGATCGCTTTAAATCAGTATATTCGGCTTCCTCATGAAGAATATGGTATTTCGAAGAGTCTCGCTTATCACCCTGATACTGTTATCGATAACTATTTCGCAATCTGTTGCGCAGCTGGCTCGTGAATCATTTGGAAAAAACAGAATTCAGTATCGTCAATTCGATTGGGTTTATTTGAGCGGCGAGAATTTCGACGTATACTACTACGATAATCGGAAATCCATTGCAACGGATGCACTCCAGTTTCTCGAAAGTGAATTTGACAGGATCACAGATCTTATCGGATACCCGCCTTATTTCAAGACGAAGGTTTTTATTTATAACTCTCTGACAGATCTACGCCAGAGCAACGTCGGATTAAATCATACTTTTTTTAATGTCGGTGGAGAAACGGAATTCATTAAGCCTTATGTGGAAGTAGCCCATCTTGGGACGGCGCAGGAATTCAAGGAAGAGCTACTGTTTCGGATCAGCGATCTTATGCTGAAGGAAATGATGTTCGGAGGAAACCTGAAGGACATGTTTCAGAGCTCGATCCTGATGAATCTTCCCGACTGGTTTGTCGATGGCGCCAGTCTTTATGTGTCGAAAGGATGGAATGCGGAAATGGATGATTACATCCGCCAGTTGATGCGGACGCGTAAGGCGAAGCGCGCAACGAAATTAATGGGCAAGGACGCTGCGATGGTCGGGCAATCCATCTGGAACTTTATCTCGGAGAAGTATGGAAAGAGCAGTGTTGCCAATATTCTCAACTATACCCGTGTTACGAGGAATGAAGAAAAGAGTGTAGCCATTACGTTGGGGATCAGTTTCCGTCAGCTGATGAACGAGTGGTATCGTTATTATGGCGAGATGCAAAAGGCAGCGGTCCAGTCCTATGTTTTTCCTGCGGATTCGATGATCGTTACAGATAAGACTAATAAGACTACGCAGTTCACGACAGTCAAGGTAAGTCCCGACGGACAATATATCGCGTATGCCGAGAACGACCGGGGCCACTATTCTGTAAAAGTAAAAAGCATTGCCACAGGGAAGGAACAGAAGATCCTCATTGGAGGCAGTAAAGTAATCGGCCAACGGGTGGACTACAGGCTTCCGCTTATATCCAGGTCGGAAGTAAATACACTTGGTGTGATCGCTGTCAAGAATGGTCTGTACATTTTCTGGCTGTATGATCTGGCTACCAAGACGAAACTACCCCGCGAGCTGGAGCGTTTCGACAACGTCAGGAGCATGGAGTTTTCCAGCAATGGGCGTCTCGTGGTGCTTAGTGCAGACCTGGAAGGTAAAAGTGATCTCTTCCTGCTGAGTACACGCCGCGACAGGGTACGCCGCCTCACCAACGACCTGTTCGACGATCTTGATCCTACTTTCATTCCTAATACCAACAGAATCGTATTTTCTTCTAACCGGAATAATGACACGCTCAGGGCTACCGTTGCACCGCAGTTCGAGAAACTTACAGACAATTATAATCTATTCCTCTTCGACCTGGATAGTAC
>JAEYXN010000285.1 GCA_023431285.1 Bacteroidota bacterium | reverse complement strand
AAAGGTTCATTGATGGCAGGCTCAGCGCACAATACAGCGTGAGCGGTTCCCCAGGGTTTTGTTCTCTCCGGATTTTTATAAGAGTCGGGAATGATTTTATCGAGAGATTGAATCACAAAGTCTACTTCTACTTTTCCTTGAAGACGGGGAAGAAACTTTTCTTTGACGATTTCAAGGATCTCTTCGCGAACGATAAAAACAACCTTAGTGAATCCTGCTCTTACGGCATCGAATAGGGAATAATCCATGATCGTTTCGCCGTTGGGACCGAAGCCATCGATTTGTTTGATTCCACCGTATCGGCTTCCCATTCCGGCAGCCAGGACGAGGAGAGTAAGATTTTTCTGAGAGTTTTTTTCGAGGTTCATGGAGAGTTTATTTATTTCTATATCTTTATACAATGTGTTTGCGCAAACACTAAAGAAAAACAGCCATTTTGCCTCAAAAAGACAAATAAATGGTTCGTTTCCTTCAGGGCGCAAAAATAGAGTTTTTAGAAGTTAACCGCGTCTAAATAGACACACATTTAAACCGAACGAACTTAAATCTGCCAGAATGACGACCCAAAAGAATCAGCAGCTTTTCGCGATGATCATCATCGGAAGCCTTTTTTTCATCTTCGGATTTGTGACGTGGCTTAACAGTGTACTGATCCCATTCCTTCAGCAGGTTTGCCAGCTCACCGATTTCCAGGCATACCTGGTAACATTCGCTTTCTACGTTTCTTATTTCGTGATGGCAATACCATCCTCGAGCATTCTGAAACGAACAGGGTTTACCAAAGGGATGTCCATAGGATTAGGGATTATGGCTGTTGGCTCTTTGATTTTTATCCCGGCAGCACAAGCGCGTTCGTATCCTTTATTCCTTGTTGGTTTGTTTTGTCAGGGGACCGGGCTAACGCTTCTTCAAACAGCGTCTAACCCATACGTTACTATTCTGGGGCCGATAGAAAGCGCGGCGAAGCGGATCAGTATAATGGGTGTGTGCAATAAAGTAGCGGGCATGACTGGTATACTGATACTCGTTAAACTGTTGTTCAGCGACACGCAGGAGTTAAGTGCGCACATCAGCACGCTGAGTGGTGAAAGCCTGGAAAGGGAACTTGACATGCTTGCTGCCAGGGTAATAGTCCCATATATCGTGATGGCAATCATTCTTGGCTTGCTCGCCGTTGCAGTTCTCAAAGCGCATTTACCGGAGATCAACCCTGAGGAGGAGGACGAATCTGCGGCTGGCCCGACACGTGCTAAGACCAGTATTTTCCATTTCCCTCATTTGGTACTTGGGGTCATTTGCATCTTTGTTTATGTCGGTGTTGAAGTTCTGGCGATCGACGCACTTGCACTGTATGGGCAGTATCACGGTTTTGATCTTGCAACCTCCAGTCAGTTCAGTATTTTCTCTCTTACTGCCCTTACGATTGGTTATTTAATTGGGACAGTGCTTATACCTAAGATTATCTCACAGAAGAATGCTTTGGCAATTAGTGCCGCCATGGCGATCGTTTTTGCGGTGGGTGCGCTTTCAACGAGCGGTAGCTTATCCGTTGCTTTCATTGTATTGTTAAGTTTCGCACATGCGTTTATGTGGCCAACCATTTGGCCGCTATCACTTGATGGGGTGGGCAGGTTTACAAAGGTGGCGTCTGCGCTGCTGATTATGGGTATTGTAGGCGGAGCGTTGCTTCCATTGGTTTACGGAGCATGGGCCGATAATGCGAATCGTCAGGTTGCTTTTTGGATCGTCGTGCCTTGCTATTTGTATATCTTATTCTTTGCATTGAAAGGACATGCATTAGGGAAAGCGTCGAATAGTGTTCCAGCTAACCAGCTACGATAATCTGGTTCAGCTATGGCTCGAGCCGACTGGCATCCAGGATATACATCTCGAAATCTTCTCTTACAAAATAGATGGCGTGTCGCGCGTCGATCCTTTCGCCTAAAAATGCATGACTGAAGATATTTTCCGACGTCAGATAGGTGAGCTGATTCGTATCCAGATTAAACCTGAACATTTCTCCGTAGATACCCATGAAATAGAAAGTATTGTTGAGATGTGCGACATAGATCAGGCCATCCAATGAATTGTTGCTGACTTGCGTCCACGTATCGGTTGCTGGATCATATCGCACCATCGCACCAGATTCTAAGAAAGAATAGATGAGACCATGGGCAATAAATGGACGATGATCACTTAAACCTTGAATTGTGCCTTGCATGAGGTCCCAAGAGCGCTCCATGGGGTCGAACCTCCAGACTTCCTCAGATCGTCCACTTCCATATTGGTGGCCACCCAGCACGTATCCGAAACCGTTCAATGAGATCCCTTTAGTATCGTACAATTCAAACGGGACGGCTCCCAGAGAAAACCAGGTATCGTTTGAAGTATCATAACTGTATAGAATATGATTTTCCTGATACATCGAATCATCGATCCAGTAAAGTGTACCTCCGATGGAAAATGTCGCACCCATACTACTTGCAAAAGGGGGGCTGTTCCTGGAAATCCATTCACCAGATGAATAGTTATACTTCAATAATACGGTCTGACTGTTCATCCATGACGTGGCGTAAAAATCATCACCAATTGAGAATAGGCGTTGACGAGGAAGGTTTGAGAAACTTGGCAATT
Source organism: Bacteroidota bacterium (assembly GCA_023431285.1). Taxonomy (GTDB): domain Bacteria; phylum Bacteroidota; class Bacteroidia; order Cytophagales; family Cyclobacteriaceae; genus Ohtaekwangia. The sequence continues at coordinate 1,606 of JAEYXN010000285.1, read as the reverse complement.
TTGCCACCGGAACTGAGATTTTGTCTTGCGCCGTTGTTCCCTGACCTGATGAAAAAACTTCAACCGTAACAAGGTGATCTGACACCTCCGGAAGATGGAAAGCAATTTCATCAGAGGAAAGGTGGCCCAAGGGGGCAAACGTCCCATCGACGAAAACTTGTGTATAGTTGCTCGAAAACCTTGCACCCTTGATCAATACCCTGCCGGAAAAAACATCTTCTTGAGTTACCGACGTGATTTCGGCAGGCAGTAACGAGAAGTTGATTCCAGAGGTAACCAATTTACCACCGAGCCTGATCTTTACTTCATTTACGGCAACAGGCATATCCACAACTCTCACTGTGATCGTTGATTGGTTTGCAGAGACTATAGGAACGAGATGATCTCCGAAATACACGATCACCTCCTCGCTGGTCCAGTTTTCAAGAGAAATTGTAACCAGATCGTCGTATGTTCCGGTAAGAGGTGAGACATTCGTGATCGTTGGAACTATCGCCAGAAAGGTTGCCTCCGCAGACCCATTTCCTTCTGCCGTAACAACTTTGAGCACTTGTTCGCCCGCGACGACGCCTTCAGGTACAGTCATCGTAATGGCTGCCGAGGTTATCTTATTCGGAGTGATTTCAAGCATTCCAATCTTTACTCTGGTGGTACCCGGATTAAAATACTTACCAGTGATGGTAACGACAGTACCTACCCCGCCGGTGGTGGGCGAGACAGAGGTGATCTCCGGCGTTCGTAAAGCAAAAGCGTTTTCAAGTTTAGCGGCATTTCCAAAGACGCTTACCTCTACCGTGGCGGGTGATTTTCCAAGGGTGGACGGAACCCTGCATACCACTGAGTCTGGTGTTGACTTAACGATGGTGGAAGTGATTCCATCAAATGTCACTTTCATATTACTGGTAACCGTGCTGAAGTTCGACCCATAGATCACAACCTGGTCACCCCATAGGCCCTCAGCATCCGATAAACTTGTTACTATTGGTGCTTTGCTACCAAGGCTCACGAACTCGACGGTTTCCCCATATGATGTAAATCCTTCTGTCTGCGCGAATGCTCTCACGTAATACTTAACACCTTCAACCATCTCCTGTGTAAGCCTCAGCTCAAACTCACCAACGGAACCTGGAGCATCTACCTTGAGGACGACCAGTGAAGACATAAAAAATTGATGTTTCGAAATATGAAACCCATATTCAAGAAGAGGGACGTTGAGCAATTTGATCGCACCGCGCAACGTTGCACCTTCCGAAGTGATACCATCAACTGGAAGTGTTTCCATTCGGGCAAAGGGTCGGGGAGACAATTCTTTATCTTCCGAACATCCAGTAACAACTAGCGCGAGGACGATTAATATTCTGGCTATCATACTTTAGAACCTAATTCCAGCTAAAAAAAGAATTGATTTGGCGTTCAGTTGAATTTCCGATTCAGGCAATATGCCGTGGCCAGTGTCTTCCCAACTCACCTCGATAAAACCAGTATAGCCCCAGAATACTTTAGCTGCATAGCCAACGCCCAGACTATATCCTAAAGGAGATTTTCCCTGGAGTTTCAAATTCATCTCGTTCGAGGTTACCGTTTTACTAACGACAACATCCTGAAC
>JAEYXN010000142.1 GCA_023431285.1 Bacteroidota bacterium | reverse complement strand
TATTTGTCGAACATCAGCAAAGAGTATCACGACTTTATTCAACTCCGCCTCGACAACCGGTTTAGTCTTGTGGAATTTATCAGCGAACCATTGAATTATCCTACCAACGTTGAAGGAGGTCTCGGTTATTTCAATCTTTATGTCCCCTATATACGATTCTTCGTTCTTAGATGGGGCGAATAGGAAAAACAAGAGGCCAGCTCAACGCTGGCCTCAAACCACAAATAGTGGGGATGTGGTTCTAATTACATCAATCCTGCAACACGATATTCTTTTTAACCGCAGAATGATTCTTTCTATACATACTTCCCGCTGGGCGAATGTAAATTCAATCGTCTGTGAAGAGCACGAACCGCCGACAAGTCGACGTTAATGGCGTTACTTCTTCTTCTTAAGCAATCCTTTGATGAGGTCTTTAGCCTCTTCCACTTTCTTTTCAGTAGTGGCAGCGTTGGTGCTGTCCGAACCTGCCGCGGTAGAATCTTTCTTGCCCAGGACTTTGTCAAGCACTTTCTCAGCATCCGTGCCCTTGACAGCTTCTTTGATTGCTTTGGTGCCTTCTTCCTTCGCGGCGTTGGTTGCAGCTTCCTTGATCTGTTCTTTCTGCTCAGTTCCTACGAGACTGAATGACGGATTGGTGAAAGTTTGTCCAATGCCGATGGTAACAGGAATGTTAGAGTTCGGGTCATTCTTGCCACCAGTGTATTTAGACACCAGGCTGTTGAATTGCGTTCCAAGTTTTCCTGCGGGTACGTCCATCTTCAAATTATAATCAAGGCTGCCATCGATGCCTGTGCTTCCGGAAATGGTTGCCTTGTAGCTTCCTACTTTGGCGTCGAAAGGTTTTACGCTCAGGCGTCCACTGCTGATAGAAGCTGACATCAATACGTCCTTCAGCGTAACCTCATTGGTGTCATCAAGTTTCGTAAGAGAGGTAATGCCGGAGATCAGTTTGGATTCCTTCAATGAAGCCTGTGCGATCTTTACTAATCCTGCACCATTCACCGTGGTGAGATTCGGCATCATGTTCTGTAAGAGCTCTCCGGAGATCTTAAAATCAGTGGAGAAGTTTCCATTGACAAGACCCGCCACCGGAGCATAAGTTGAAACCAGCGATGATGTACTTGCTGCCTGACGGATAGAGACATTTTCAATTTTCAGTCCCATATCATACTTGGGATGATTCAGATCCCTTGTATCATAAGTACCGTTCACAACGAATTGTCCACCGAGCATACCGAACCTCATGCCATCAAGGTTGGCGACACCATTCTTAATGATGACGTTACCAGTCGCGTTGGTGATGTTGAAATCCATAAGGCGCGCCCGCTTAACATCTGAAGAGAGGACAAAGTCAATGTTCTTCGGAATAGGAATGATTCCTGTGGAGGATGTGTCTGCCGGCGTCTCTTCTGTATCCGACATAAATTCATTTAGATCAAAGTAATTCGAAGAGAGCTTCATGTTTCCTTTCACGGTTTCTTCACCAAAGATGAAACCGATGTAGTTAAGGATGGAACCACTTACCCGGAAGTCACTTCTTCCAACAGTTCCATTCACATCTTTGATTTCGATCTTTCTTGGATCGAAGATCATTTGCGCCTGTGACATTGCAACAGATGGAAGTCCCGCTGTGGTGTACTTGAAATCTTTAAGCGACGCGCTTCCCGATGTTGGAAGGCGGTCGTAACGTTCGGCCTGCACGTCGGAGTATTTTCCTTTGGTCTGAATGTTTGCCTTAACTTTTCCGGCAAGGCTCATTCCATCGACAGGGAATATCTTAGTGATCTTTTCAAGGTCGATACCTCCATCGGCTTTCAGGTCCCAGGTATAATCATCGAGGTTCTGCAGAAGCAGGTCTGCTCTGAATTTCTCGCCATCGAGAAGCATGGAGAAGTCGTCTACGCGAATAACGGTCTCGGCCATCTTACCGGAGGCATTCTTGATGTTCGAAGTAAATCGCAGGTTTTCGAGTGGCATCGGGAAGTCTTTGGATTTCACATAGCCATCCGCGAGCGACATGTCCGCATCGATTGCCGGAATAGTTTTCTTTAATGAATCATAGACGCCTTTCGCATTCAGGTTGACCGCGTAATTTCCTTTCATGGCGAGTCCCTCCATAGGAAACATACTGTTCAACTCTGCAAGGTTGAGCTTTGCTTTCAACGTTGCATCAATATTGGTAGGATAAATTTTTGTGATCAGTGCACGTGCATCAACAGGATTGTTTCCAAAATCGAGATGAAGTTTCTTCAGATCAACAACGGTATTGTCGATGACGCCATCCTTGTTGTCGATCAGCAGATCCATGTTGATGTTACTGATTGCTGTTGGAAGATCAGGATACTGGAACATCGCATTGTCAACCTTCAGGTTCACATTGAAGGCCGGCATCTGATTCTCACTGTAGGTACCTTTCACAAAACCATTGAAGGCGAGATCACCCTCTGTCTTAATTTTGTCGAAATCTTTGGAGTACATTCCTGGTATGATTGAGAGCAGGCTCTTGAACGTGTTCTCAGGCGACTTGAATGAGATGTCCATTCCAAAATCGTTTTCATTCATCTTGAACCATCCGTCGAAGCTCATTCCGAAATCATTCACCTTAACGTTATTATCCTTAAAGGTGTACTTTGAATATTCTTCGGAGATTGATATTGTGGCAACCATATCAACCTTTTTGTCGGTGAGGTATTCTGTTCCATCGAAAGATGTGGTCACCGAATCTACTGTGGTCTTTGTTCTGAGGTCGAACACATCCTGCGTGAAATCTCCGCTTCCGCTATGGTTCATTCCTCTTAAGCTGAGAAAATAAGGAAGAGTCTGATCATCGTAGGTGAGGTCGCCGTTCACGACTTCCCAGTGATCGATTCCAAATGAAAAGTCGGATGACTCGGTAGCGACAGTGTCTTCAGAAGGAATAGCTATATCATAATTCGCTTTGCCGTCTTTATTCACTTTAATGTCGATGATCGGATCGATGATGGTAATCCCTTTCACTCTCAACTGGTCACCAAACAGGATGTCGGCAATATTTACTTCTACCTGAAATTCATCAGCGACAAACAGGGCGACGCCTTCAAACGGAGCACGGTTAAGAACGCCGATCTCATGGACTGTCGCCGTAGCATTAGGGAAGTTCTTAAACAGAGAGATGTTGAAATCGCTGAACACCACATCGGCGTTCACGGATTTGGCGATCTCCTTTTCAATGGCTGCCTTAATATCATCTTTGAATACTGCCGGAAGGATCAGTGCAGCTGCGAGCAACAGAACAAACAGGCCTCCAACAATTATCAGGGTCCACTTCAGTGCTTTATTCATAAGTATACTTTTAGATCTTTGGTTGAATCCTGCGAAAATTAGCAAAGGCGGGATCATAAATCCCATCCATTCGGCCAGATTTAATACATTAAAACAGTTTCAAAAACCAATCCACCAATTTTTGAGATGCCTTGGTATAGGGTGGATAAAACGGTCTGAGAGTCGTAATACCGCTTTTCTGTCGAAGTACGGGCTTCTCATGGGAAAACGAGAGGAATCCATAATGGCCGTGCGATTGACCTAAGCCGCTTGCGTTTATTCCGCCGAACGGAAGGTTATGATGAAGGAAATGGATCCCGCAGTCATTTATGCACACGCCGCCTGCCGAGGTGTTATTAACGATTCTTTTTGAATCTGCACCCGATCCAAACACATACAGCGCCAGAGGTTTGGCTTTGGCGTTCACCATCGCTATAGCGTCTTCAACATTACTATAGGCAATGACCGGTAACACCGGTCCGAATATCTCTTCCTCCATAATGCCGGAAACCGCCGGAACTTCAGAAAGGATCACCGGGTGCATGAAACGCTCGTCACGGCGGCGTGTTCCATCCCATTCTACTTTGGCTCCGCGGGCCACGGCATCCTCAATTAGGTTTGAGATCCGGTCAAAGTGTTTGGTGTTGACGATCCTGCAATAACTTTCTGATTCTTCAGGCTTTCCTTTCCCAAGGAATTTTGCGGCCGTGATTTGCTTGATCTTCTGGATCAGCTTGTCTTTGATCTGTGCATCCACGAGAACGTAGTCGGGGGCAATGCAGGTCTGGCCATTGTTAACAAACTTCGCCACGGTAATTCGTTCGGCGGCATCGCTAAGGTCTGCGTCGCGGGTGACGAACACAGGGGATTTACCTCCCAGTTCCAGCGTTACCGACGAGAGATGCTCTGCCGCGGCCTTCATGACGATCTTTCCAACGGCAGTGCTACCGGTAAAAAACATATGATCGAAAGGCAGCTTCAGCAACTCACCGGCGACAGCGGCATCTCCTTCTGCAACGAACACTTCTTCAGGGCGAAACAATGTATCAGCCATTTCTTTGAGAAGCGCGGACATTGTCGGTGTTAATTCGGAAGGTTTCACGATGGCGGCATTGCCTGCGGCCAGGGCGGAAACCAGTGGCCCTACCGCGAGACTGAAGGGATAATTCCAGGGAGAAATAATCAGACATACACCGCGTGGCTCCGCCTGGAGGTAGGAGCGTGTCCCAAGCATCGTAATGGGCGCGTCTATCTTACGCGGTGCTGCCCATTGATCAACATTATTCAGCGCAAGCTTTATCTCGTTGAGAACATGAAAGATCTCAATGGTATCTACCTCCTGCTGCGCCTTTCGAAAGTCTTTGAAGGCAGCGTCGCAGATGCGGAGTCTGTTTTCATGAATCCAGGTACGCAACATTCTAAGGCGATCCTTCCGTGCTCCAACGGGTTCTACACGTAGCTTTTGTGCGAACTTTCTCTGAGACTTAAAGACAGTCGCAATATTCGCAGTTGGATTTTCAATGACTTTCATATTCAGAGCAATGCGCCTGGTCTAAATTTAGCCAAACGCGTCCGGAAACGATAACACGCTCCGATGTAAAAACATCCCGGAAGCGTGAAGTGTTTTCGAAGAAGGCGGAATAATCAGGTGTTGGAGAGAATCCGTAGTTCTACTCTGCGGTTCAGACGGTGCGCTTCGGCAGTATCGTCTTTGGAAAGCGGTTGAGTGCCGCCGAATGCTTTGGTCTTAACACGCGATGAAGAGATCCCTTTATCGGTCAGATACTTCTTGACCGCGTCGACACGCGCCTTGGAAAGCTTCATGTTGTCTTTTGGGTTTCCCTGGTAGTCGGTATGGCCTTCCAGCTGGATCACCATCCGGGTGTTCTCTTTCATCATTTTCAGAACCACCTCAAGTTCACCATATGACTCGGGACTGATCTTTGATTTTCCAAGTTCGAAGATCAGGTTGTTCAAAACCATCACACGACCTGCGAGGTGGTTATCCGGAGCAGAGCCAGCCTCCAGCTCGATATCGCGGATGACTTTCATCGCCCCTTTGGCATCGGCAGGGTCTATCATGTATTTGGCAGATTGAAAACCCACAGCCTCTACTATTAAAGCGTACTTGGAATTATCGAAAAGAGGGAACGAATAGGAGTCCGCATTGAGCGATCCGACAACATTCCCATAGGGCAGGCTTTGATAGAATATTTTCGCGACTACGGGTTCCTTTGTCGCAGCGTTGAGGATTCTTCCTTCAGCTATCACCACCGTATCCTGATCCTGGGACATCCCGGCAGTTGCCGTCAGAAAGAAAGTGAGAACAAAAAGGTGTCGCATACCTATACCGTTAGATATTACAATTTCGCGATCTTGAATTCAACCCGGCGGTTATTCTTTCGTCCCTCAGGGGTATCGTTGGTATCCACCGGATATTCCTCTCCGAAGAACACAGATTTAAGACGCGCCTGACTGATTCCTTTCGAAGCAAGATACTTTGTCACAGCTTCCGACCTGCGCTTCGACAGCTGCAGGTTGTATTGGTCAGGGCCCTGCGAATCCGTGTGACCAGCTACGACTATCTCCATCTGCGGCCTTTCCTCCATCAATTTAGCGATCCTGTCGAGTTCCGGATAAGACTCTTTTTTCAACACCCATTTATCAAAATCAAAGAACACGTTGTTGAGATTGATCGTTGCATTCTCGGTAATGGTGGCCATGCCAATCGGAGCAAGATTGAAATTCTGATCAAGTATCACTTTGTCTGACTGGATATTTGTCAGGTCAAGGTTCTGACTTTCCGAGAGTCGTCCTTCACCTTCTGCGCGTATACCATAGTTCGCGCCCGCCGGCAAACGGATTTCGTAGTTTCCGGTAACAGGGTCACTTTGTGTGATGCCAAGTTGTTTTCCGTCAGACAATCTCTCGTAAATGATTTTGGCTCCAATAGGTTCTCCAGTGGATTTGTCCAGGATCTTTCCTGCCACAGTCACCCATGGATCAGGATTTCTTACGATCGGTAATTTCACTCTGAAGATATCGGTGTTGGTCTCGCTTACACCTCTGGAATAGTAGGCATATTCGCTGGAGACAGGAATGTTGAAGAACAGGTCTTCCAATGGCGAGTTGATGGTTGGACCAAGGTTCTCCGGATCGGACCACTTCGCCCACGTATCATCAAGACGTCGGGACACATAGATATCGCTTCCTCCATAACCACTAAATCCTTTCGAAGAAAAGTATAATGTCTTGTCATCAGATGCCAGGAAGGGTGCGGACTCTTCAGCCGCTGTGTTGATCACATCGCCAAGGTTCATCGGCTCAGACCAGGTGCTGTCTGCAAGCATGAAAGAAACATA
>JAEYXN010000108.1 GCA_023431285.1 Bacteroidota bacterium | reverse complement strand
GGTTAACCCACCAGTCGAACCCACTTCTCTTTAAGATATCCCAACGAAACACTGGCATTCCCCAAAGCTGACCATCGGAGTTGAAGTAGTCTGGAGGTACGCCGGCGACGAACTTCATCTTTCCTTTCTTGTCAACGCTGAAGATATTTCGGTTTGCCCAAACGTCCGCGGAATCATGTGACACGTAAAAAGGGAGGTCTCCGAAAATATTAATGTCCCGTTCGTTGCAGTAGGCCTTTAGTTCTTTCCATTGATTATCGAAAGTAAATTGTTCCCACTTTACTTTTTCGATCTCTCTTTGATGTCTTGCTTCAAACTGTTCAATGGCATTCTTCCGACGATCACGAAACGACTCCGGCCATTGATACCATGGTTTATCATTAAAACGTTTTTTAAGACTTACGAACAACGCAAAATCATCCAGCCACAACTTTTCCCTTTTGCAAAAGCTACGGAATCTTTCCTTGTCCTTGCGGGACGACTCACTACAGAATCTCAGGTATGCTTTTTCCAGTATTACCCTTTTGTTCACCTCCGCTTCATCGTAGTTTACTTTTCCAGAAAGGGAGGTAGTTTTTTTCTGCAGGTCTGACTTCTGCAGAAGACCTGATTCAACAAGTAAGTCGGGACTGATCAAAAGGGTGTTCCCTGCAAAAGCAGAAATTGAACTATAGGGAGAATGCCCTGTTGCTTTGGAAGTGGGATTAAGCGGAAGTAATTGCCAATGAGACTGTCCGGTGCGATGGAGGAAGTCTGCAAAACTTTTCGCAGGCTTGCCCAGATCGCCGATGCCGTATGGTCCCGGCAACGACGAAATGTGCATCAGTATACCTGCGGTTCTTCCGGTAGCCGCCGCGTTAACGTTTCGTTTCATAGATTAATGGATGATGCAGGAGAACGACGGAACGTCCTTCAGCTGTTATCGCCTCACCTGCCTTATACTTTCGATTCTCGTCGACAGATGAAGTAGAAGTGTCGAGCACCACTGTCCATTCCTTGCCATACTTTTCCGCTGGAAGAATAAACTCCAACGATTCGTGGTGGGCATTGAAAATGATAAAGAAACTATCGTCAATGATTTGTTCACCCCGGGGCCCTACTGCATGAAGGCCTTTTCCAAAGAGGAATATGCCAAGTGATTTTGCAAAGTCGTTGCTCCAATGTTCCTCAGACATTTCATTGCCGTCATGGAGGAACCATGCGATGTCTTCCAGACCGACTCCTTTAATCGGTTGTCCCTGAAACCATCTTCTGCGACAGAACGTGGGATGACGTCGTCTCAAATGGATGACCTTCCTCGTGAAATTAAGAAGTTCCTGATCTACGTCCCGCCAGTTTAACCATGATATTTCATTGTCCTGGCAATATGCATTGTTGTTTCCATGCTGTGTCCTACTAAACTCATCACCGGCGACAAGCATTGGAACACCTTGCGAGAGAAACAGTGTAGTAATAAAATTTCTTTGTTGTCTCTTTCGCATCTCAACGACTACCGGATCGTCTGTCGGGCCTTCGTGTCCGCAGTTCCATGATCGATTGTGGCTTTCGCCGTCGTTATTATCTTCTCCGTTTGCAGAGTTGTGCTTTTCATTGTACGACACTAAGTCATTCAGCGTGAACCCATCATGGGCCGTCACGAAATTGATGCTGGCAGTTGGCCTCCTGTAGTCTCCCTGATAAAGGTCGGGGCTGCCGGTAAATCGCGCTGCGAACTCTCCGAGAACGCTGTCGGCGCCACGCCAGTAATCACGGATACAATCGCGGTACAAACCATTCCATTCAGCCCATCCCTGGGGGAACTTTCCTACCTGATATCCACCTTCTCCGATATCCCACGGTTCGGCTATTAGTTTTACCTGCGAAATCGTAGGATCCTGGTGAATGATATCAAAAAATGCCGACAAACGATTTACCTCATGCAACTCGCGCGCGAGGGTCGAGGCAAGATCAAACCGGAATCCGTCAACATGCATTTCAGTGATCCAGTAACGGAGGCTGTCCATCATTAACCTCAGAACATTAGGAAGGTTTGCGTTCAGCGTATTACCTGTACCAGTATAGTCCATGTAAAAACGCTTGTCTTCCGTAAGCCTGTAGTAGGATGCGTTGTCAATTCCACGGAATGACAGCGTTGGTCCAAGATGATTTCCTTCTCCGGTATGATTGTACACTACGTCAAGTATGACTTCGATGCCGGCCTTATGAAGTTCCTTAACCATATTCTTGAACTCCAGAACCTGTTCGCCCATCACACCACTGCTAGAGTAGCGTGCATCGGGTGCGAAATATCCGATCGTGTTATAGCCCCAGTAATTGGTGAGCCCGCGGTCCTTCAAATGCCGGTCCACAATAAAATGATGTACAGGCATAAGTTCTACAGCCGTGATTCCTAGTTCTTTCAGGTATTGAATGGTCACGGGGTGCGCTAGAGCGGCGTACGATCCACGAATTTCTTCCGGAATATCTGGATGAAGTTTGGTGAAACCTTTTACGTGTGCTTCATAGATCACTGACTTGTGATAGGGGAGCATCATCGGTTTGTCGCCCTCCCAATCGAAATTATGATCAATGACTACACACTTTGGAATGAATGGAGCACTGTCGATTTCGCTGTAGCTCAGATCCTCATCCGGATGTCCGATCTCATAGCCAAAGAGTGCATCGCTCCAGTCGATGGTGCCTGCGATTGCTTTTGCGTATGGATCGATCAATAGCTTTGAAGGATTGAACCTATGACCGTTAAGGGGTTCATAGGGTCCGTGTACACGGTACCCGTAAAGCTGACCTGGTCCTACATTCTCGACGTATGCATGCCAAATACTGTGAGTCCGCTCTGTGAATTTTATCTTGCTGAATTCCGCCTCGTCATTGGGTGTCTTGAAGAGGCATAGTTCAACCCCTGTTGCATTTTCGGCATAAAGGGCGAAGTTCACGCCGTTGCCATCCCAGGTGGCGCCCAGAGGGTAAGGCTTGCCGGGATATACATGTATGTTCAATTTGATTCTTGTTTTAGTTCTCTCCAGGATTAAAACCTTGTGCCGCAGGGAATAAAAAAAACCGCCGTGCAGCGGTTTTCCTGAAAGGGTCTTATTTAGTTATACAGCAACCCCCACCGGAGTATTTTTCCCTTCCGGTTTTTGCGCTGCAATCTTTCGGTTAATCAGCATTTTGAAATCCGAAAGAACGTTCATGTAGTTTATGAAAGCTTCGTACGGAGAAGGATATGGACTGAAGTATGCGTGGACGTTTCCGTCGTCGTCCTTCTTTGTGCTCATATAGTAAAAATGATCGCTGGTCTGAAGCAACCTCCAGCACTTGAGGAGGAGAAGATCGTTCAACTGACGAACTCGTGACTCCAACCCGACAAGCGTTTCAAAGGCGTCTTGCTGGATGGGATTTCCCAACCATGCACTCAGGTCACGTTCGCGGTCTGCCCATGAGATATGAACCGGCACTTCCAATGAATCCTTTGATTGCTCGATTTCGATAGATTCCGAAGGCGTCACCATCCGAAGATTCTTCTGTTTGGGAATTTCTTCGAGGAGTTCTTCTATGAACCGGAATATGCCACTTGATTTTTTCTGGTGTTCACCAAATGTTTCGTAGTCCAGCGCTACTGTTACGAGTGACTGCTCCTGAGGAATTCCTTTGATCCACGACAGATATTTTTCGGCAGTGAGTGTTTCATCGTTTTGGCGGAATCGGAAAGCGATGTCATCACTCAAACGATAATTCCGCATAAAGATTTTAAGTTCTTTGTTATCGGGATGATGATATAAATGGTGTGGACTCCGTTGTCCGAGAATTCTTTCGACACCGTCGCAGAATACACCATTGAAGCCAAGGTTCGCCACACGTGCACCGATGTCATCATTGTAGATCAACTCAGTATTCCGGAAAACTTTTGGTTTTACTCCAAAGTGTTTTTCAATTTTTTCCGTGTGCTGTATCACCTGGTCTTCGAACTCAATGCCCGGTATCATACACGCTAATGAGTGATACTGTGTTTCTGCCAGGAATTCAACACATCCTGTTTCCGCGAGTGCACGGAAACTATAAAGCACTTCGGGTGTGAGTTGTTCCATCTGATCAAGGGTCACCCCTGAGATAGAGAAGGCAATTCTGATAGAAGGATTTTTCTTGATGAGCTTCAGCAACAACATGTTCGCCGGGAGGTAACATTCGCGTGCTATCCTTTCCAGGATTTCTGTGTTCAGCGCTTCATCAAAATAAGCGCTTCCAGATCCAATGTCAAAAAACTTGAATCTTCTGAGACGCATTGGCTGATGCACCTGAAAATACATGAGCAGATGCTTGTTAGTTTGGGGTAGTTGTAAGTTCTTCATAGAGGGATTTTAGTTTAACGGCGGCCTTTCCCCAGGACAACTTTTTAACGTGTTCTTCTCCACGAGTCTTCAGCATGCTTGAAAGGCTCTTGTAACTCAGCACACTGCATATCGATTCGGCCAGTGCCTCGACATCCCAGAAATCGACTTTCAACGCATCGGGCATCACCTCAGCAACACCACATTGATTTGAAAGGATAACTGGTACGCCAGCCTGGACAGCTTCAAGAGGTGTGATCCCAAATGGTTCCGACACCGAAGGCATTACATAAACATCTGACATTGACCAGACTTTATTGATCCAGTCCCGATCGAGAAATCCGGTAAAATGAAAGCGATCTGACAAGCGAAGTTCTGCGACTCTCTCAATCGTACGCGGGAGCAGATCACCGGATCCAGCGACGATAAAGTGAGCATCGGGGAATTTCTCCACCACTTTGCTCGCGGCTTCTATGAAATAGCCGGGCCCTTTCTGTTGAGTTACGCGACCCAGGAAGGTGACGACCTGCGATCCGAATAATTCAGACGATTCAATAATAGAATTCTCACCTGTGTTGATCCCGTTATGGACTACTTCGATCTGTTCAGCCGGAATACCGTAACGGTTGACAAGTATATTCTTTGTCCATTTGCTTACTGCGACGATCCGGTCTGCTTCCGCCATCCCACGCTTTTCCCATTCGTAAACGGGACCCGCAAGGTGACCTGATCGATCATGTTCTGTTGCATGAACGTGAACAACCAGTGGCTTTCCGCTAATCTTTTTCGCTTCAATCCCGGCGGCGAACGTCATCCAGTCATGCGCGTGAATGACATCGTGAGCATACTCCCTTGCAAGCTGGCCAGCGACCTTCGCATATGCATTTACTTCTTCGAAAAGGTTTGATCCATACGAACCGGAAAAATTATAGGTGTATCCTTTCGGTTTGATTAAATCTTCTTCAATCTCCTCCCATGTAATCGTTTCACTCCAGTTTCTTCTGACTTTTTCTTCAAAGACGTAGTTCCAGTTTGTCAATGTCTTTTGCTCTTGCAAGGAGGTCGTGGATGTATAAGGATCGAGGGCTGCCTCAACTTCGACATAAGAAATCGCTGCTTTAGTTTTCTGAGCTCTTGATAGCTTAATTTCTGTAGCTGATCTGGGGATTGCTTTTTCTTTCCTGACCGTTCGCCGAATGGCGACAGGCTTCTCTCCGTCGATGGGTAATACAATTTTACTGGCGCTGATGAGATTCATCGGACCCGCAGTCTCACTGCCAAAGAGTTTAGGAACGACGAACGTCAGCTCTACATTTTCGCGAACAAGGGATTGTGTGAGACCGAAGCACGCAGTACCTAGTCCACCAGAAATATGAGGAGGAAACTCCCAACCAAACATTAAAACCCTCATATCCTATTACACGGTTTTGATGATTGTCGGACATATTGTAAGGTCTGAAATGTTAGGATCATCAAATCTTTACTGCGGTTTATTTGGTGAACCCTTAATAAGTAAAAAATGATGCCTGCTGTTGAGAAATGATGCGGTGAGACCTTACGGAAAGTAAAAGTTCGGAAGATGGCACCATATTTCATAGGCACTGATTACAAAATATTTGTCACCAGGTACTCATGACCAAACTACTTCCAGCGGTAGGAGCTGTGTATCAAAATCCTAATCAATGTACATTCTGCGTATGGGCCCCTCTCAAGGAAAAAGTCGAGCTTGTCTTCCCTGGGACACCCGAAAAAAAATTCGAAATGACGTCCCTTGCCGATGGATACTGGAGTGTGACAGTTGACGACGTGAAGCCTCTAACGAGGTATTTTTTCCGCATAGATGAAAAGACGCTCAGTGATCCGGCATCGCGCTTTCAGCCGGAAGGCGTTCATGGACCCTCGGCAGTCGTGGCTCAGAATTTCTCATGGTCAGATAGCTCATGGAAGGGAATCGAGCTTGGCGACATGATCATGTATGAGCTGCATGTAGGAACCTTTACGCCTAAAGGTACCTTTGAAGGCGTCATTGAAAAGCTTTCGTACCTGAAAAATCTGGGTGTGAATGCAATCGAACTTATGCCCGTAGCACAATTCCCGGGAAGCCGCAACTGGGGGTATGATGGAGTATACCCCTTTGCAGCACAAGACTCATACGGCGGACCCGAAGGATTGAAAAAACTTGTAGATGCTGCGCACAGGCAAGGTATCGCAGTGGTTCTTGATGTGGTCTATAACCATCAGGGTCCGGAAGGAAACTACATTGGCGAGTTCGCTCCTTACTTTACAGATAAGTACAAAACGTTCTGGGGAAGCGCGTTGAATTTCGACGACGCTTACTGCGACGGGGTGCGAAACTACTATTGGCAGAACGCATTGATGTGGCTTGATGAATACCATATCGACGGACTTAGACTCGATGCTGTCCACGCGATATGGGATTTCAGCGCCAATCATTTCGTTGGAGAACTATCTAACCAGGTTCGAGGGCTTGAACAACGCACCGGTCGGAAGAAGGTGTTGATTGCCGAATTCGACCTGAACAATCCGCGATATATCGATGATCCCTTGCGCGGGGGATATGGTCTTGATGGTCAGTGGGTAGATGAATTTCACCACGCTTTCCATTCGTTGATCACCGGAGAACGTGAAGGCTACTATGAGGATTTTGGGGAACCGCGACATTTGGAGAAGTCGTTGAGGGATTCTTATGTATATACCGGAGAATATTCGGAGCATCGGAAGAAATACTTCGGTCGGGATCCGGAACATAATCCGTATAGCCAATTCGTTGTATTCACGCAAAACCATGATCAGGTAGGCAACAGGATGCTCGGCGACAGATTAACGACTTCTCTTTCATTCGAGGCGCTCAAGTTGTCGGCAGTCACGCTGATCCTTGCGCCGCAGGTTCCCATGCTTTTTATGGGTGAAGAGTATCGCGAAACAAATCCGTTCCAGTACTTCATAAGTCACACCGATAAGAACCTTGTAGAAATGGTACGGGAGGGTCGGCGTAAGGAGTTCAGTCATTTCAATTGGGAGGGAGAAGTTCCGGATCCACAGAGTGAAAAGACATTTCAACAATGTGTATTGTCTTGGGATTACGAACAACCAGAGCGCCGTAAACTTCTCGAGCTCTATCAGGAACTCATTCGACTCCGGAAGGAACGTAAAGCGCTAAGGGGTCGCAAGAAAGATAGTGTGCGCGTTTATCCTTCAGAGGGGAGCAGAATAATTTGTTTTGAAAGGTACTATGAGGGCGATACAATAGTGGTGATTCTCAACTTCGATAAATCATCAACCCCTTTTAATATTCCATCTTCTGTCGACAACGCACGGAAAATTCTTGACACTGCTTCATTAACGTGGCGCGGACCTGGTGAAATGACAGGCGATGCTTTAAAAGGCGGAGACCAGATTCTTATTCCCGCTCATTCAGCTTTGATATTTGAAAAATAAAATGTTTCTACCGTTATCAACCTACCGGATTCAATTCCATAAAGAATTTACTTTCCGGCATCTTTCCGATATTCTCGATTATCTGGCAGAGCTGGGCATCGACACTATTTATGCTGCGCCCATCCTTAAGGCCGATCCAGGCAGCATGCATGGATACGATGTAACGGATCCTCATCAGATCAATCCTGAGATCGGAACACTCGAGGAATTCAGGGACCTCTCAAAGAAATTGAAGGAGTATGGAATGAAGTGGATTCAGGACATCGTTCCCAACCATATGGCCTTCTCTATTCATAATTCACGTATGATGGATGTGCTTGAAAGGGGAGTCAACTCACCCTTCCACAATTACTTTGATATAGATTGGGATCATCCGTTTGGCGGAGGAAATAAATTAATGGTGCCGTTCCTCGGAAAAGAACTGGATGAATGCATCAAGGACGGCGAAATTAAAATAGAGATGGATCAGTCCGGATGCTGGATCAACTATTTCGATACAAAGTACCCATGTTCTCAGGAGTCAGTCGCGTTTCTGTTGCAGGTGAGCGATACAGATCTGAATAGTGATACTCTGAAAGAAATATCGCATCGTCCCCCAGAGGAATATTCAACGGCCAGAGAGAAATTCTTTGCTGAGTTCGTTCAGAAGAATGAAAAGGAAATCATTGGTGTGCTTGAGAGATCCAACGAGGACCCTGAGTTGCTGAAATCGTTTCTGGATCAGCAATGGTACCGGTTGGTCTACTGGAAAACCACGGAACGGCAAATCAATTTCCGGCGTTTCTTCACTGTTAATTCTCTCATCTGTTTAAGGATGGAGGACGAGAAAGTTTTCGAAGACTATCATCAGTTTATATTTAAGTTGTACGAAGAGGGTTTGATTCAGGGAGTCCGAATAGACCATATTGACGGATTGAATGATCCTGCTACCTATCTGAAGCGTCTCAGGCAGAAACTGGGGAAAGACTGTTACATCATTGCAGAGAAAATACTCGAAGCATCGGAGGAAGTTCCTGAGAGCTGGCCCCTTGAAGGAACCAGTGGATACGAATATCTGTACTACATCAATCAATTATTCACGAACCGGCGTGGTACAGGCAAGCTTGTTGATTTTTATCATTCGATGTTGCCCGGGATGCCGTCGTATGAAGAGCTTGTTATGCTTAACAAACGCCTCATACTCAGCGCGCACATGGCGGGTGAGCTGGAAAACATTGTGAACTATCTTTTCTCGCTGGACTTACAAAACGGGTTTTCACGGGACCGGATGCGTGAGGCGATCTCATCGTTCATGTTGTCACTTCCTGTATACCGGGTCTATCCAGGTACACTTCCTCTCCGGGGGTCGGATCTTGAGTTTCTGGAAGAAGCGGTTGCCAAAGCAAAAACCTTAAGTCCGGATTTTCATCAGGAGATAGATTACCTTGCCTCGTTGTGCACTTCCGAGGCAAACACAGACACTGAAAAGGTGATTCGTTTCTTTCGTCGCTTCATGCAGTTCACAGGACCGCTCACAGCAAAAGGAGTGGAGGATACAACATTCTATATCTATAATCCTTTGATTTCTCATGTTGAAGTGGGTGATGCTCCATCCACATTAGGGATAACGATTCAGCAGTTTCACAGAAGTATGATCCGGCGTTTTCAGATGACTCCGCATTCGATGAACGCAACGGCAACTCACGATACGAAAAGGGGGGAAGATGCAAGAATTCGGTTGAATGCAATCACCGATGTCCCTGAACTCTGGATGAATGCGGTGAACGAATGGATCGCCATGAACCGCGAATTCAAAACGGAAGTTTCAGGCACTCTTTCGCCGATATCCAACGATGAATACTTTATCTATCAATCTATCCTGGGCGGTTTCCCGGATGATGACACCGTGAGGGAAGAATGGATTGGACGATTAAAAGAATACATGGTAAAAGTGGTGCGGGAAGCAAAGGTGATGAGTGATTGGGCTGCCCCAAATGAAGAATATGAGAACGCCTGCGGTACGTTCATTGAAAACCTTCTGGGTAACGAGACACCTTTTATGAAGAGTTTCAGATCATTCTTTAAGACGCTGACACCTCTCGCAAATAGCTACTCCGTTGCTCAGACGGTCATCAAGCTTACTTCGCCAGGCATTCCGGATATATATCAGGGATGCGAACTACCAGACCTGAGTTACGTGGATCCAGATAACCGGCGTCCCGTAGATTATAAGCTTAGAAGAGAGATCCTGGCGTCAGTCAGTAAAACAAACGATCCTAAAGAGCTTGCCGGAATATTCTCAGAGAGTAATCCTGGAAATGCGAAAATGTTTGTGACCCACAAGCTGTTACAACTTCGTCGGGAGCTTCCGCGCGTATTTCTGGATGGGACATACCTGCCGCTTACTCTTTCGGGAAAGGGCCAACTCGCGATAAGCTATGCTCGCCACTATGAAAATGATTGGTGCGTAGTGGTGGCGCTGCTGGGACTCGAACGAAAAATCAGCGACGAGGGAAATGATTATTCCGATATTTTTATTTCTTTACCGGCAAATTCTCCAAAAGAGTGGATAAATGTTTTCACCGGAGAAGTAAAGACCATCGAGCAGAATGAGGTTGCGCTGAAAGAACTTGTAACGGATTTTCCTGTTGCCGTTCTGCGCAGCGTTCGCGACTCGGCGGGATTTGACGGACACTAAAGAATTCTTGCTATGCCGATGAAAGGCCCTATTGTTATTGTCGATGACGACGACGATGACCACTATATCCTGAAGCGTGTGTGTGAAAAGCTCGGCGTGACAACTCCGATCTTTTTCTTCTCCGACGGAAGGAAGGTGCTCGATTTTCTCAGGGCTTCCGAAGAAAAACCTTTCATCATCCTTTGCGATGTGAACATGCCTGTCATGAACGGGCTTGAACTCAAGCGTCACATAGATTCCGATGAGCTCATCCGCGGGAAGGAGATTCCTTTCATTTTCTTTTCTACTTCAGCGATGTCGTCGATTGTGCGCGATGCTTTTTCGATGTCAGTCCACGGATTTTTTCTGAAGGCGCAAAGTCTCGATGCTTTGGAGGATACCTTAAGTACCATTTTCAAGTACTGGGAGAAGTGTGAGCATCCATAGCTGATTATTTTCTCAGTGACGGCAATACCTGTTTCCCAAAATCCTGAATGAACTGTTCCTGTCCGCGATTGACATTATGGAGTATGATTCTTTCGAAACCAAGCTCAGCGTCTTGCTGAATCCAGTCCAGGTGTTGATTGAGGTCATCGGAGATTCTCACCATTTTGGAAAGCTGTTTTGGTTGAACCTGGTCACCCAATGCGTCGAATTGCTCCACCTTCCATAAATCACCCAATACAGAACCACTGAAAATATTGGTGCGCCATTGGTCGAACGCACCCTCCTCAGCTTCTTTCATTGTCTTTGCATAAGACAGCTGCACCTTGAGAAAGATTGGCTTTCCCTCCCCGCCACCTGAACGAAACGCATCCACAACTTTTCGAAGATCATCCGCAGGTTGACTGATGGTTATCATTCCATCGGCCCATGAGCCCAGCCATTCCGCGGTCGCGCGCGTTACTGCTGCGGCATATACTTTCGGCTTAGAATCCGCGAGGGTATACAAACGAGCTTCTTCAGTCACGGTCAGGCCATGATGTGTTACGGTCTCTCCGTCGATGAGGCGTTTGATGATCTCCGCGCACTCTTTCAGCCGCGCATTCCTTTCTCCTTTGATCGGCCATTTTTGTCCGGTGATTCTTTCATTCAAAGCTTCACCACTACCAAGGAAAATCGCCATCCGATCCGGAAACATTTCGGCTAATGTTGAGATAGCCTGGGCTACCACCGCCGGATGATAGCGGTAGCCGGGAGTGCACACGAGACTCATAGGAAGGTTTGTTGCCTGAAGAGCAGCACCAAGCCACGCGAATGAGAATCCTGATTGACCCTGACGGACACTCCATGGATAAAAATGATCAGAGCAATTCACTGCCTGAAATCCTGATTGGGCAGCGAGGATTGTCCAGTGAAGCAAATCACTGGGTTTGAACTGCTCGTGTGATGCGTGATAGCCTATCAATGCCATTATTTGCTGTTGTTGCTTTGTGGAAGATCCTGATTCGCGCCCGCACTTATTTCTGCTTCGGCTTCAGTTCGCAGGGTGTTTTTTTTCCTGATTTTCATATTCAGGAATTCAACTGAGAGAGCAAACGCCATCGAGAAGTAGATGTAACCTTTGGGAACGTGAAAATGCAGTCCCTCCACGACCAGAAGCGTCCCTATCATAATGAGGAAGGATATCGCGAGTATCTTCATCGCGGGATGCTTATTGATAAATTCGCTGATCCCTTTTGCGAAGATCAACATGACGCCCAGTGAAATCGCGACCGCAATGATGATGATGACCACGTTTTCTACCAGTCCGATCGCAGTAAGGATAGAGTCAAGGGAGAATACCAGGTCGATGATGATTATCTGAACGAGGACGCCGCCCAAAGTAGTTGCTGCGGAAGTCTTTTTATCATGACCCTCACCCTCGATCTTCGCATGAATTTCTGAGACACTTTTGCCTATAAGAAACAATCCTCCGGCTACCAGAATCATATCACGAAAACTCAGCTCGAAATCGTTTATCGTGAGAATAGGTTGCTTAAGACCAATAATCCATCCTACCGCCAGCAGCAATCCGATCCGGGCAGCGAATGCGAGGGCAAGACCCACCGTACGTGCTTTGCCCTGCTGCTCTGCGGGAAGTTTACCCGCCAGAATAGAGATAAATACAACGTTATCAATCCCTAATACTATCTCCAGAAAAGTCAGCGTAACCAGGCTGACCAATCCTTCAGTTGTAAGAAGTTCTTCCATTACTTTATTGTTCGTTGCTGACTAGAGGGAAAAACTAATGCCTCAGGCGAATGCCCCAGTTCGCCATCGTCGTATTCACCTTCAACAATTGTTTCCGAAGGAGTGCCTTGGAATATATCATTCTTAGGTTTACCGGACGACCACAATTATATCCAGGTCTTTTAACAAGAGAAAAATGAGAGTATTACCCTTTGGATGGAGGAACCCACCACAACCGCCGGAGACAAATTGTCCAGTATTGCTACAGTTGTATGTGCCATTGACTCGCAAACACGCATTTTGGTCCTGGCACTAATATTTTTTATGTCCAGTCATGCATAACGCTGCACCATTCATAGTTTCAATCGTCTCGTTGACCAGACAGTTTTTCAACTGTTGGCTAGAGTATGTATTGGCGCAGCCAGTTGATTTCGATATATCAGTAATGTTACATTTCCTTAGGTCATACCTGGGAATTCCGGTTATCGTTGCTCTATTCAAAAAAGAGGGTTCAATCGGTAGCGAAAGCCTAATGACAATAGAGGAAGGCCAACTCATGCCAGAACTAATTCGTCAGGAGACGTTATCCTGACATAGGCAATACCTGATCTCCTAATAACAAATCAGTAACAAAATCATTCTGCAACTTTGTAACGCTGCTCTTCGTAAATGAGGATGGTAGTTAGAAGTACAAGGACGTGTTTTATCTCTGTTTATTTTGTTGAGCGACACTCTTATAAAATTTTTTATTGCAAACAATGCAGAGACTTCTGTAAACCTGACTAAGAAATGAATTGGACCACATTATATATTACGGGAAGAGTTGATTTCAGAGAGGAAGTCCGCGACAGACTCTCCGAAAGCAAACTTAATTTCATGCCCGGGTATATCGAGGGAACATCCAATAACGGTGTGTATGATCTGATCTGGATTAAAGAAGGGACAGACGTTCGAAAAGTGAAGGAGGCCATTGGGAGTAAGCTGATCTGGAAATATCGTCTGAGGTTTTCAAACCTGGAATCCTTTATTGAGAATACTCATCAGGAATCGTCAGAATGGACGCGGCAGGAGAAGGAGCTTCTCACGGCAATGCGTCGCAGCGCCTGATTCGTCAGACATTCCAGCCGGAAGAGAGCTTCCGTTCGATGTATTCCTTGAAAGCTGGACTCCCAAGAACCTTGATCTCATCTATCAACCCAAGCACAAATCTTCCGACCCCCTCGAAACTTGCCACCGGGCCTGCGAAAAGGTAATGATCCTCTTTCTTTTCTGTATAAGGAATTGAAAGGGGATTTTCTTCCCGCAGCAAAAGGAAAGCGCGCATACTCAGTTTTAATGTAACGACTTCTCTTCCTTCTCCAGTGAAACCAAAAATATCAGTGGAGGTTGTTTTGTGAAGATCTGTGAAAGCAAAAGCTCTATCCGTGTCGAGGACTTCTCCGATGCGGTCAATCTTAAACTGCTTGCAGACCTTGTCCTGGGTGTCGAGTGCCATCACTGCCGAATAATTGTCACCAAAATGAATTGGTTCCACAAGGCGGTCTCTGATCTCATTGCTATTCGCGGAGTGATAATTCTTGAGTACAACCTGCTTCTTATCGCGCATCGCTTCGGCAAGTTGTTCCACAAATCTTCCCTGTCTTGCTTTCACGAAAAGTCGGGGCATGGCATCCATTTCCGAATTCAATGCAAGCTTCTTCAGGAGAACAGACTTCAGAGGATTGTCTGCCGCGCCGCCCTGTATGAGTTTCTTAATCAATTTCGTCTCTTCAATAGTGAATTGAGACTGCGATGGATCATCTTCCGACGTTGCGATGAAATATCTGTTCTGAAAATCCTGTTCGACAAGAAAGTTTGCCTCTTCCAAAAGGGAGATGTATCGGTAGATCGTACGCGAACTCGAGTCGAACCTTTCGGCGAGTTGCTTAATTGTAAAATGGCCGGACTTCAGCACGGCGATGATCTGAAACAGCTTTAGCAACCGGGCCTGTGGGATCAGGGGTTCCGGCTTTTTCCTGGTGGTCTTTTTAGCCATATCCTCAAAGAAACGATTTTAATCGACTTTGGGCAATTGACACTAGATGGCACCCTTCTCCGGACATCTTGGACTCAAATACAACGCGTATGAACACAATCAATGGCACCAGCATACTTGTAAAATGTCCGCACTGTAGCGGGAAGTTTAGTCCTGAGGAAGCGATAGGTCACGACATTCGTGTGCGGCTGGAAAAAGAATTTGAACGTCAGCTTGCGGAGAGGTCGCGAATCATTGAAGAAAAGATAAGGAAACAGGAACTTGAGAAGTTCTCGCATCAGGTAAAGGCGTTGCAGGATGAAACCCGAGAAAAAACAGCGCGTCTGAAATTTCTGGAGGAGGAAACGGTGAAGGTCCAGCAGCGTGAGTTCGCCTTGAGACAACGGGAAGAGACGATTGAAGTTGAAATGAAGAAACGACTACTTGAGAGGGAGAAGCTGATACGTGAGCAGGCCGACAAGCACGCGCTTGAGAAAGCCGCTGTCCAGGTGAGAGAAAGGGAGATGAAGCTTCAACAAGACCAGGAGCGGATGGATATGATGTTGAAGAAGAAAGTACAGGAGGAGGCGGAGAGGATTCGGGAAGAAGAGAGAATGAACAGCCTTGAGCTTCAGAAGCGGCTTGAGGATCAGGCGCGACTTATCAATGAGATGAAGAGAAAAGCGGAGCAGGGCAGCGTACAGATGCAGGGTGAAGTGCAGGAGCTCGCCATCGAAGAGTTTCTTCGAAATACTTTCGTGCGCGACGAAGTTGAAGAGATTGCCAAGGGAAAGCGCGGAGGAGACTGCGTGCACATCGTAAAAGATAATTATGGGAACGTTGCAGGAAGAGTGTTATACGAGAGCAAACGCACGAAACACTTCAGTTACGAGTGGAT
>JAEYXN010000317.1 GCA_023431285.1 Bacteroidota bacterium | reverse complement strand
CGTCGCGGGCAATCTCAACAGGAGTCTTGATGATCTGAAGCCTACGCTGGCGAACTTCAGAAGCCTGAGTGATTCACTGAAGGAGATGGAACTTGCCGCCACACTACATAAAGCGCAACAGAGCTTGAACAAGCTCACGCAGACCTTGAACAAAGTGAATAGTGGTGACAACACTGTGGGTAAACTAATGACGGAGGATTCCCTGTATGTTAACCTCAATCGCCTCCTTCAGTCAGTGGATTCTCTTGCCACCCATTTTAACGAGAACCCGCGTCATTTCCTTTCGCCACTTGGAAAAAGCAAGAAGAAAATCCAGCGGGAGCTGAAAAAAGAGTAGGCGAAGTCTGATCGGCTCGGTCTTGATTTTTTGTTCCTGCGTCATTTCTGCAATGAAATCCCTTTTCAATGAAACAAGAGCTTGAGTTTAATAAGAACGAGGATCAGTATAAACAACTGCTTTTCCAGCTGCAGTACAAAGCGAAGAAAGTCAAACTTGGCGGAGGGGAAAAGAAGATTGATGAACAACACAAGAAAGGAAAGCTGACCGCGCGTGAGAGAATTGAACACCTCATTGACAAGGGAACCGAGTTTATTGAATTTGGCCTGTTCGCCGGAGATGGCATGTACCAGGAGCAAGGCGGGTGTCCATCGGCTGGAGTTGTTACCGGACTGGGATATGTACATGGAAGACTACTCGTGATAGTCGCGAACGATGCTACAGTAAAAGCCGGTGCATGGTTTCCGATCACGGCCAAGAAAAATCTCCGTGCACAGGAGATAGCGATGGAGAATCATCTCCCGGTTATTTATCTCGTCGACAGTGCCGGAGTTTTTCTTCCCATGCAGGATGAAATCTTTCCCGACAAAGAACATTTCGGTCGGCAATTCAGAAACAATGCAAAGATGTCAGCGCTTGGCATCATTCAAATAGCGGCGATCATGGGAAGCTGTGTCGCCGGCGGAGCGTACTTGCCCATCATGTCGGATGAAGCGATGATCGTCGATAAGACCGGCTCTATATTTCTTGCAGGGTCATACCTGGTGAAAGCCGCGATCGGTGAGGATATCGACAACGAAACTCTGGGTGGGGCGACAACACACTGTGAAATCTCCGGAGTTACTGATAACAAGTTTCCGAATGATGAAGCTTGTCTGGAGTATATCAGGTCGTTGTTTGCAAAATTTGGAAAGCCGGCGCGTACCGGATTTAACAGAGTAAACGCTAAACAACCAAAGCATCCGGCCAACGAAATTTTTGGCCTGATGCCAGTAGACCGTGTGAAGCCCTACGATACGATGGATATTATCGAATGTATTGTAGATGAAGGTTCGTTTGATGAATACAAGGCCTCATATGGAAAAACAATCTTATGTGGCCTCGCGAGGATCGATGGTTGGTCCGTCGGTATCGTGGCGAATCAAAGGAAGGTCGTAAAGAACAAGAAGGGGGAGATGCAGATGGGTGGTGTGATCTATTCTGACTCCGCAGACAAAGCGGCGCGATTCATTATGAATTGCAATCAGAGAAAAATTCCGCTTCTCTTTCTTCAGGACGTGAGTGGCTTCATGGTTGGAAGCAAAGCAGAACATGGAGGTATCATTAAAGATGGCGCCAAGATGGTTAATGCTATGGCGAATTCAGTTGTGCCGAAGTTCACAATCATCACTGGTAATTCATATGGTGCGGGTAATTATGCAATGTGCGGAAAGGCCTATGATCCGCGCCTCATTTTCGCGTGGCCAACGGCGCAGATTGCAGTGATGAGTGGCGCCTCTGCCGCGAAGACGCTTCTGCAGATCAGAATAAACACACTGAAAGCACAAGGAAAAGAAATCAGCGCGGAGGAGGAACAGTCATTGCTAAAAGAGATCACCGACAAATACAACGAACAACTTAGCCCTTATTACGCGGCGGCGCGCTTGTGGGTAGATGATGTAATCGATCCATCGGAAACGCGGAAGATTATTTCAATGGGAATAGAGGCCGCCGACCATGCGCCTATCGGGAAATTTAATGTAGGGGTGATTCAAACTTAGCAGTGATCAGCGTCGCAAAAGAATTTTCGAATATTGTATTTTAAAAGATTCTCCTATCTTCAAGACAGTTTAATGCACGGCGGAGAGCATTTTTTCAAATCCATATTTTTTTCTAAACCGTTATAACATTGAAGGATACAGAGATAAAAGCGCTGGTCTCTTTACTCGATGACGAGGATGCGCAGATCATCTCTCAGATCGAGGAGAAGATATTGTCATTAGGGACGGCGATTATTCCTTTTCTTGAACAGGAATGGGAGAACAATTTTAATCCACAGGTTCAGCGTCGAATAGAAGAGCTGATTCATACGCTTCAATATGAGTTGCTCAAGGAACGTATCACCGAATGGTATAACACTCCTGATCATGATTTGATCACCGGCATGTGGCTCGTGGCTACTTATCAGTATCCCGACATTGAACTTCTGAAACTGCGCCAGGAACTGGAACAGATCTATTATGAAACGTGGCTCGAGTTTAAGCCGGATCTCTATCCTTTCGACCAGGTCAAGATCATCAACAGCGTTTTCTTCAACAAGCTAAAATTCGGAGCGAACACGAAGAACTTTCATTCACCGGGGAACTCGATGATCAACATCGTTCTTGAGACGAAGAAAGGAAACCCGATCACGTTGTGTGTGCTTTATATGCTCGTAGCACAAAAGCTGAAGCTCCCTGTCTACGGCGTTAATCTTCCCAATCTTTTTGTACTTACTTATAAGGACGATACACACGCGCAATTTTATATCAACGCTTTCAACAAGGGTTTGATTTTTTCGCGTCAGGATATTGAGAATTATATCAATGAACTTCACCTCGCGCCACAACCGTCATTCTTCGAACCTTGCTCAAACCTCGAGATCATACGGCGTGTTTTCAGAAACCTGATTATGTCTTTTGATAAAATGGGGGAGCATGCAAAAGCTGAAGAAGTGAAAGAATTGCTGCTCATTATCGCAGACGGATCTGATTTGGGCGTTTAAGGGCCCGTTATCTCCGTTGGTCTGCTATGGCAGGCATGTAAGGTGAAGGAGGGTTTTTGCAGGTGAAATTAAAGCGGACAATCATTACCTTTAACATTTAATCTGCTCAATCCATGAGACTAACCTTACTTTTAATTCTCGCGGGAATTGTCGTGCAAGCTCAGGAGTTTTCACCACGTTACGAATTGGTGAAGATGGACAAGACGGTCAATACATTCCACCATGAGGCGGCGCCTGTCGTCTCTCCCGATGGAAACACCCTATTTTTTTTCGTGCAGGACCATCCGCAGAATACGATGGGCAAAACGGATACGCAGGACATCTGGGTATCAAAGAAAGACGCGGACGGAAACTGGGGTGCTGCTGAACATCTTGGCAGTCCTTTCAATGTACACCGCTCCAATCAGGTCTTCACTGTTTTCGATGATGGTAGTCTTTTCATTCGTGGTGGAAGGACCAGAGGAGAGAAAGGATTCTCAATCGTAACAAATGGATCAATCCGTGAAATCGAAGTGAAAGATTTCAAGAGCATGAACAAGGGCCGGTTCTACGGTGCAAGTATGTCGTCGGACATGAAGCATATGATAATATACTTCAGCGAAAAGGAGAACAGCGCCAATAGTGATTTATATGTAAGCCACGTGCAACCCGATGGCTCATGGTCGAGACCATCAATGTTAAAGCTTTCCACCGCGACTGATGATCTTGGACCTTTCATCGCGCCTGATCAAAAAACATTATACTTTGCCAGTGCACGACAGGGGCAGGGCCGGCAGGGAGGAACAGATATTTACAAATCAATGCGGCTGGATGATACATGGACGAACTGGTCGGAACCAGTAAACCTCGGCAAGCCGATCAATACGAGTGCGCTTGATTTTTATTTCACAATCGACCGCGCAGGAAATGTTTTCACAAGCCGTGCTAACAAAGCGATGGAGGGAGGTCAGCTCGACCTTTATATGTTGGTGCCGAAAACTTTCAAGATCCAACTCTCCGGAACTGTTGTTGATGAGAAAACACAACAACCTATTCAGGGTGCTAATGTGTTGCTCACAGTGACGGATAAGGACCCTCAGAAATTTGTGAGCACTGGAGAGGGTAAGTTTGAAACGAAGATGCCGGAGACGCCGCAGTATGGAGTCTCAGCATCTGCTATCGGTTACCATCCTGCGGAAAAGAAATTTTCCGTTCCCACACTGTACAGCGACACTACGATCAGTATTGAGTTGCTCCTTAAACCGGTTCCCAAAAAGCTTCTTCTCGCTGGAAACACCTACAACAAAAAAACGGAAGAACAGATCCCTGCAAAACTCGACATCGTGTTGAAGGGACAGAAGAATACGAAATTCGCTGTTACCTCTGATGGAAGTTACGAGAAAGAGATTCCTAAACTCGGGTGGTATATCATTTCTGCATCCGCGGAGGGTTTTATCAATGCCACAGATAGTGTGGAGGCGGAGAGTGAAGAGCTTACCCCGTTTGTGAGAAACATTTATCTGGAACCAATTGAAGTGGGCGTTACTGTAAGACTAAAAAATATCTATTTTGATTTCGATAAGACAACACTCAAGAAGGAGTCTTACCCGGAACTAAATAAGGTGGTCGACTTCCTGACACAGAACCAATCGGTGGAGATTGAGATTTCTGGTCATACCGACAGCAAAGGTTCGGATGACTATAACGCGAATCTTTCACAAGGGCGATCACAGGCTGTGGTGGATTACCTGATCAGTCAGGGGATAGATTCATTCCGATTGACCGCTCACGGTTATGGGGAATCGAAACCAATTGATACCAACGACACGGATGAGGGTCGTGCCAACAACCGCCGTGTGGAATTTACGGTAATGAAGAAGTAACTTTGATTTGAACCGGGGACGGAATTGCAGTTATAGGCGCCCTGCATTATTCGGCATCATCTCTGGTAGCCTTGTGTACGGAAGTGTATTCCTTTATGTGCTTGATCACTTCGGCCACATCCTTGGCAACAAGAACCCGGTAAGTTCCGATGTTTTTGAAGAACCGTATAGTGATCTCATCCTGATTAAGAAGGACCACTTTTTTGTTTGACTTGATGGCAAGCGCAACTTCAGAGGCCGTTCCCGCTGCCATTCCAAGAACTACTACGACGCGACTTGAGAGGACACTGATATAGTTTCTTCCGCTTCCCATCCCGGTAACAATGCGGATCTCTGCGTTCTCGGAAGCATTCTGTTCATTATTGTCTGGAAGAATTCCTATGGTCAGACCACCGCGGTCCCTGGCACCTTTCATCACAGCGTCCATAACCCCAAAGCTTCGTCCGCCGGTGAGGACAATCCATCCTTCTTTGGCAATGGCTTTTCCCAGCTCGAATGCTATTTCATTATCATCGGGGGTGGCATTTTCTCCGGGACCCATTACTCCGACGATGATTTTTCCAGCCATATGAATCAGTGTTTTTTTACGACTCGCAAGATAGAAACGCGGGGGCAAGTATCAATGTCTAATGGTCAAATTCTGTTTCACAATCCAGGCAGTAATGGCGTTTTGAAAGCCTGAGAATGTATTTAACCACCTTGGCGTTGTCGAACTTCTCGCGTGACAGGTCCAGGATTCTTTTCGAACGGCAATTCGGACAAGAAATCACGTCCTCGTCATCGGCGATATGAGCCGGGCTGTTCATGAGGACATCAACTGCGTTATCGCGGTCTTTCTCGAAAATGTGAAGACGGATGCCACCTGAGAGCAGGGGGGTGATCAAATGAGTGACGTTTTCCTCAGACAGGAAGCAAGGAATTCCGAACGCATCAAGTTTCGACTTTACAATATTGGCGTCGATCAGCGAATGGAAGGTTTCAAAAACAATGATTGAGTCCTGTTCCTGCATTTGTTCCCAGAAGGTACAAAAAAACAAAGATACTTTGGGTGTAATTCCCGATCGAAGGATAATTTACTGAATTAGTGTGGGCGTTCAGACGGACCAGTCCCTCTTACCGATCTCAATCGCCATCTTCACATCATCATGTTACAGGGACGGTCAGTGCGAGGAACCGATATAGTGGGAATATTTTTTAAATTCGTTTATATTCTTCTTCTATGAGGTTAAACTGCATCGTCGTTTCACTTCTTCTTATTACCGGGATCGCTTCCGCCCAGGGAATAAAGACATTGAACTCATATGTCGAATACGCCAATCAGTCCGCTGATGAAGTCGATGCAATGTTTAAAAGCATCGTGAATTACTACCCGCGCCTCTTTACAAAGAACTCATGGAATCAGGCCCGGTATGTTTGTCCTGTCCAGCTCGACGAATATTATTATAATAAGGCAAGCCAGTCTACGGCAATCTCGCCATCGCTCACCAGTGCATTTAGATCTCTTCGTTCCGCTGCGGAAGAGATAGATAAGAAATGCAAGGAACTCGATACCTATCATAAGTTGGAAGATTATAAGCGTGACGACTACGCGGGCGGAGCTAAAATCGTAAATGATCTTCAGCCGCTGTTCTCGAAGTACGAACTCGCTCAGAAGACATTAAGTAATCAACTCAAGCAGGAATACAGCAAGCTGGGAGTAACGCATGCCTATTCATCTATCGGGGCAACGATGCAAAAGGAATTGGATCGGGAGCGCGCTTTCATAGCTAAGTGGAAGTTTAACCTGAAAGAAGAAGTACATACTGGGTGGATTGTCGATGAGTTGACAGCGAGTATTGCTGAAACAGATGCATCGATAAAAAAATTGAAGGAACTCAAGCCTGCCTTGAAATATCCCGCATCCAGTATGTGGCCATCGTTTCTCGAAGGTCTCGGGTCGATGCTTGAGACGAAAAGACGGGCGTTGGATGAATACAATTTCGAGGCTAAGAAGTCAGACAAACATAAGAATGGTGTTTACCTTTCACTGATCAATTACTTCAATGGTGTACTCGTTTCCGACTACAATACGTTTCTGAAGTTTTCGTCGAACGATGGGTACCAGGGGTTGCAAGCCATCAAATTTGTCCCGCTGTATTCTATTGAGGAGCACGTTGTCGAATCAGGGGTTTCCATTACTCCCTTTGCTGACCTTGCGAGGACGAGACCCGCTCCGGCAAAGCAATCGGTAACCATTCCCCGTAACGTCTACACATCCCTGGTGAACTATATAGATTATATAAATGAAACATGGAGACAGGTGCACCACCATCGCGATGTGATTCGAAATCTGAATTCGAGTGCTTCTTATTATGCTTCGCTGACAAGTTATCAGGGTAAGGGCGGGTTAACTTTTCGTCATGGAGACTTCAAATTACCGACGTCCCAGTTGCAAAAGACTGCCGCTGAGAGTAAGGCATTGCCACCCGTGATCGCGAAGTCGCTGAACACTGGCGCGGAAGTTTTAATGAATATCCTCAAGGAGCTCGATGAAATAGGGGCTGTGCTAGAGGAGGAGACAACTTCAAAAAAATACCAGCAGGATAAAGTAGCTCATATTTATCAGCTATTGACACGGACGCATGAGCTGTTCCACGTATGGGATACACGCAAGGAGGAATTGTTTGAAGATGTACAGAAGGTTTTCGATTCATATGCTGTAACCGAACCGGGGTCTTCATGGATGAAATCGGGGACGGCGCTACGACAGCTTACATCACTGGATCATGACGCTTTGTTCGGGGCGCGTGACGTTTACAGAGGGAAAGGATCAGGTCCCATCGCCACGGCGGAAATAGAATCGAAACTACGCGAAGTGCTCTCGAATGAATATGACAATATGAAGGGGATTGAAAAGTATGGACGAAATAATGGTCTATGCCCTTACACTCCCTATGAGGATATTTCCAAAGACTCGCGCACATTCGCTGAGTACGTCGCCGAGCTTAAGCCCGCTAAGGATCATGCAGATAACTATCAGCATCCTTACCATTCGATGGTGTACTTGTATAATGAGATCGTAGATGACTTCAATAAATTCTGCCACCTCGCCAAGGTTCCTCTTCTGCCCTATGTAAAGCAACCGGAATTGTTCATCCTTGTTCCGCCGAAACCTACCCAGCCTGAGCAGCCACGTCAGGATGAGACACCTTCCTCTCCACCTGTTGCGACGCAGACAACTAAGGTACCTGACGAGCCCTCTGTACCTCCGACCTCAGCGAAAGAA
The DNA here is from genome assembly GCA_023431285.1 of Bacteroidota bacterium. GTDB lineage: Bacteria > Bacteroidota > Bacteroidia > Cytophagales > Cyclobacteriaceae > Ohtaekwangia. The sequence goes on along the minus strand of JAEYXN010000317.1, from coordinate 5,935 downwards.
GATCCACGTGCAAAGAAAAAGCAGAAAGTTGCTCAGGATGATGTTCAGAAAACCGAGGTCAGGCTCGTTCGCGACACAGTCTTCATTGAACGCCGTGATACGGTATGGCTACACGATCCGAGTGAGAACCTTCGGTCAATGGAAGGGTATGCCACTAATAATATGGTTTTACTTCTGGACGTATCAGGATCGATGAATGCTCCGGAAAAATTACCTCTATTGAAAAAGTCGGTGCTGGACCTCATTTCTATGATGCGGGATGAAGACCGGATTTCTATCATTGTATTCTCAGGAAAACCGAAGGCGTTGCTGACGTCAGTATCTTTCAAGGACGAAAATAAAATCAGAAAGGCAGTCAATTCTCTGAAGCCTTCCGGAACTACTGATGGAAACGCGGGGATTAAGCTTGCCTATAAAGTAGCCGATGAAAATTACATCCGCGGAGGGAACAACAGGATAGTATTGGCGACCGATGGAGAGTTCTCGCTGAACCACGAAAGTGAAGGCACGATTGACCGGTTTTCCAGGGAGGATATTTTTCTTTCCGTCTTCAACTTCGGCAAAAGGTCCATGAATGCGAAAAACCTTGAACGGATCGCAAGCATTGGAAAAGGAAATTATGAGTTTATCTCCCGGGAGAATGTGGACATCAAACTAATCCGCGAAGTAAAATCAAAAAGGAAGGAATAGTCTATGCCTCAGCAGGCTGAAATTCTCTTACTGCCTTGTTAATTGTATTCAATTCACTATCAGATAAGGAAAAATCCAGCGCCTTGACATTGTCTGCAACCTGCTTGTCATCTCTGGCTCCTGCAAGCACACAGTCCATCGCGGGCTGACGGGTCGTCCAGTTTAAAACAAGCTGGGCAAGAGAAGCATTATGAGACTCTGCGATTGGCTTTATTTTCGCCAGCAGAGCGTTTGTTCTGTCAATATTTTCAGGTGTATAGAACCTGTTTCCTTCACGTGTATCCCCTGCGTTGAACTTGTGGTCTTTCCGGATCTTTCCGGTAAGCAATCCACGTTGCAAAGGACTATATGGGATGATGCTCATTTTCTTTTCCAATGCCTGGGGAACTACATCATTCTCAATACCCCGATTCACCATACTGTATGGAACCTGATTGGAAACTATATCCACGATGGCCAGCGCCTCTTCTACCTGCGACGTATTGTAATTGCATACGCCGGCAGCACGAACCTTACCCTCATCAATCAACTTCCTGACAACTTCCATCGTTTCTGAGATGGGGGTGGTGGCGTCGGGCCAATGAATCTGCAGAAGATCAACATAGTCAGTTTTGAGACGACGAAGACTGGCTTCAATCTCTTTGATGACTTGATCTTTTCCCGCATATTTATACATCTTTATAGGCGTACCGTCATTGTCAGTGGTATCAAAGAAATACTCTCCCTGATTGGTTTCCCAATTCATACCGAACTTCGTTAAGATCTGGTACTTGTCACGGGCAATCCCTTCCATTCCGCGCGCGACAAGTTCTTCGCTTCTTCCAAAGCCATAAACGGGCGCTGTGTCGATGGTGGTCATGCCATGGTCGAAGGCAGCGCGAATTGCACGGAGAGCTGTCTGTTCTTCTGAGCCTCCCCACATCCATCCGCCAATTGCCCATGCGCCGAATGCAAGAGGTGTTACTTTTACCGAGGAAGTGCCGAGAGTCTTGTAAACCATGATGAGGATTTTAGAATGAGGCCGCAAGATAAGGGAGAGCAATATCGTTTCGGCGGCCCGCCTTGGAAAATTTGATCACTGGCTTTGGTTTCAATCTTCGGAAATATCCAGGTACTTCTCTTGAACGGAGTTAGTTGCCCATCATAACGAAGGCGCCCCAGTAGTAGGGTTCCTTATATTTAGTCATCAGCTGCAGCTGCGCTTGTTTGAAAGCCTTTTGCTTATTACCAAGCTTAAGCCAGTTTATATAGAAGTTAGTCATGAGTTGCTGAGTCGCCGCATCGTCGACTTTCCAAAGGCTCATGATGATCGCGTCGGCACCCGCTACGAGAAAGGCCCGCTGGAGGCCGTACACCCCTTCTCCGGCTTTGACATCTCCCAGTGCAGTCTCACACGCGCTGATAACAATCAAGTCCGTAGCATCCAGGTTCAGGTTCATCGCTTCGTATGCGGTAAGGATCCCATTATCATTGCTATCGAGATTGGGCATTCGTGTTCCGCTCACCGTCGAAGCCGCCCCTGCCAGCATCAAGCCCGAACGCAGTAGCGGATTGTTTCCGGCATTATCGATATTGATACCGAATGCACTTCCACTGCTTTCGACGTCCTTAAGGAAATAACCATGCGTGGCAATGTGAAGGATCGACGGTCCTTTCAATGACTTGATGTTGGCCTCGGTTGCATTTTTCTGAACGAACTGGTTGACCTGGTATCCGGAAGCCTTCAGAACTTTGGCGATGCTTTCTACTTCAACTTTAGTGGCCGGAAGCGGCGCGATATCCGCTCCGCCATAGTCAGGAAATCCTACTAATGTCGCGGTCTTCTTAATTGCACGCGCTTTCTTACTCTTCAGCGCGATCAGGTCTTTACTATTGCCAAGAAGCGTAATCTCATATGCGTTTACCACATAATCACCGGAAGGGCGTCTCAGTGTGTTAAGGTTGATCTGGTTGTAGACGCCATCGAGGGAGGTATACAAGACTTTCTTGCCTGCCAGTTCGGGTTCAATGCGTCCCCAGTATTGAGCAAAAGTGTGCTCATCGACTGCCTTCTGCTGGATTGCATTCCGGTAGAACTTGAAATAACGTGTTTCGAGTTGTTGTCCATTATCGAGCACGACCAGTTTCGGAAGGGCAGAGGCTTTGGTAACGATCAGTGCTATGTAGCGGGAATCCGGAGTGAATTTCTGTTGATAGGTCTGTACACGGATGATTTCCACAACGGCCTCACTATCCGTCAGGAGAGCAGTAATATCTTTATAACTTATTTTGTTGGAACCGTAACCCGAGGAAAAAGCGGTAGAACGTTCGCTGAGTTTTTTCTCCATGTTGTTGGCAGCACGTACCATGGAGTCGAGATTTATTTTTTGAGTTTTGAGTTCTTCTTTCGAATAAGCGAACAATCTCGCGAGCGTTTCTTTTTGGTCGAGCCACGTCACATAATCTTTGATCAGCTGCGGATCATTACTCGAAAATATAGACTGCTTGACCTTGTTTGTCGAATTCAGCAGGAGCGCCTTGGTAGCGATGTGATAGTCGTAGAGCTCTTCAATCACAGCGCTATTATCAAGCGAAGCTTCTACAGCGAAATTATAGAAGCGTTGGAACCGCGGTGATAGGATATCCCAATACTTGGTTTTCTCCGCTTCACTCATTGGAGGGAAATACTTATTGACAAAATCCAATGATTTGTCCATTACTTCCCGATACATCATGAAAGCTTCGCTCCATGACTTCCTTTTCCAACTGAGTATAGCGATGTCTTCCTGAGATTGCACGTAGAGCGGATGGTTACGCCCCAGGGTTAGTTCCCGCACAGCCAAAGCGCGTTCAAGCATTGCGTCGGATTCAGTATAACGTTCTTTGTAACGATAAAAATTTCCAAGGTCACTGACAGCTTTCCCATATGCCGGGTTCTCTTCACCGAAGTTCGACTTATAGATCGCAATCGCTTTCTTCAGGAGTTCTTCAACCTTTTCTTCCTTTCCCATCACCAGATAGAGCGCGGCCTGATTATTAAGCATGTTCGCGTAATCCGGGTTGTTCTTACCGAGACGCTTCTCCATTCCCATATAGATTGCTTCGGCGTCACTATACTTTCCCATTTGTTGGTACAGAAGGGCCAGGTTCGACCAGAATTTCAGGTGGTTAGTACCTGTAACAGATTTGTTTTGATCACCGATCGCGCACGCCTCCTTCAAACCAACAACGGCTTCCTCATAGCGACCAATTCCCTGGTATAGCATTGCCTGATTATTGAGAACAATCGCATACGACATCGTACCGGTGAGGCGATTTTTTTTCAGGATATCCAACGCCTCAGCGAAATCCTTTTCGGCTTCATTGTAACGGGCCTGGCTATATTTAAGAACGCCGTAGTTGTTCAATGACGCGCCAACCCCGGGGCTGGTGTCTCCGAATTTCGCCTTGCGCATATCCAGCGCATCAACAGTGTACGCTTCCGCTTGTGTAAACCTTCCCATCGTTGCATAGAGCAATCCCTGGTTTGCAACAGTCTTCACGTAACCCAAATCATCTGTGAGGTTCGACTGTTCATAAAGTTGTTTTGCGGAATTGAATTGTTCCTCAGCCTGCTTGTAATACCTGAGTCCGTAAAATACCTCGCCATCCTGCGACATACGTTTTGCCTTTTCCGACGGAGTAAGATCCTTATCACGAGCCCAGTCATATTTGTCGCTGATGTATCCTAATCCGTTCACCACATTTTCTCCCCGCTCCTTCACGTCGACGAGTCCGGAGTTGTCGCTGGTCAGAACTGCATAATCGAAATCCGTGGAGTCGAAGCGGGCCCGGATTTTCGCAAGTCTGTTCTGCCCGATGTTGAGGGCTTTCTCGCGATTTTCTTTGGTATTGAGATTCTTCGCGGCGGATCCCGCGGCTTTTTTCAGGTCATTGAGCAACTGTCCGTTCACGGAGGCTGACATCACCACCATAATAACCACCATGAGGAGAACCCGCTTCATCTTCAAATGAAATTAGATATCAAATTTAAACTAAAACCAGCCAACAGGGTTTCGGAAAACGAAAAAAGCATCAGGAACAACCTAGAAATTGTCTACCTCCCGGTACGCTTTGATCAGAGCCAGCTCACCTTCTTTTCCAGGCTTTGCGTTTCCGTGTTCCATACCCATGATTCCCTTGTATCCTTTCCCATGAATATATCTGAAGATGCTTCGGTAGTTGATCTCCCCGGTTGTTGGCTCTTTTCTTCCGGGGTTATCACCGATCTGAAAATAAGCGATCTCATCCCAGCATCGTTCGATGTTTGAAATAAGGTTGCCTTCGTTTCTTTGCATGTGATATACATCGTACAAGATCTTGCAGGCAGGGCTGTTCACTGCTTTGCAAAGCTCATAGGTTTGATCAGAATAGCGCATGAAAAGGTCAGGCGTATCGCTCAGTGGCTCAAGCACCATCACCAGACCGTGAGGCTCAAAAATTTCTGCACCTCTTCTCAGTGCGTCGACGACATTTGAAGTCTGAATTCCCATGGGAAGTGATCGGTCAAAGAAACCCGGTACGACTGTCATCCATTTCGCATTCACTCTTTTCGCGAGTTCAACGCACTCCCTACACGTCTTCACGAAGGTATCTTTGAACTCCTGCTTTCCTGTAGTTAAAGAAATCTTCCAGTTATCACCGCTATCGACAACAAAAACACCCATTGTCATTCCAAGCCTTGAGAGAAGAGCGCCGATCTGATCCTGTTCCTCTTTCGGGCGCTTTAGCATTCCGTTGTCTTCAATACTCCGGAACCCCTGATCGTGCATGAACCGGATCTGATCTAAAAAATTTTTTCCCGCATGGCTTGAGAACATACCGTCATGCGGCGCGTAATTCATTCGGAAGGGTTTTTCAGCGAATCCCGCGGAAGCAATTGATACTGGTGTCACCATTGCGAGGGAGGCGCCTGTAAATGTTTTGTTAATGAAATTTCGTCTGTTCATAGTATGGTTAGATGGGCTCAAAATCGGGAAAGAGCTGGCGAAACTCAGGAACATCCGCAGGCTTCTCGTACGTGCAAACCTTGCTGAATTCGTGCCAAAGCTTTTGAACACGTGGGTTAGCATGAGCCTTTTCAATTGACTCGCCGGAAAGCCATTCAAAAATTTCGATGATCGAGTTGTCAGCGGATTTCATGAGCACTGGCACGCGTGCCGTTACAAGTCCCTCCGTTCGCAGGATGGACAAATGTTTTGCGACAAGCTTCTCCAATATGCTTGCT
>JAEYXN010000306.1 GCA_023431285.1 Bacteroidota bacterium | reverse complement strand
GTAATAGCTCGTAACCCCGAAACGTCCGGAGGCCACCTGTTTGATAGCAGAACGTTCCCAATCGCCATTCTCTTTACGCTCGAATCTTATTTCATCTTCTCCTCCTTCCCCACTGTTGCTCTTTCCGCCAATTCGGTTCATCGCGATAGCAAGAGTACTGTGAGCTTCGTGAGAGATGGAACCAAAAGACATCGCTCCTGTTGCAAAGCGTTTGAATATCTCTTCGACTGGTTCGACCTCACTGATAGGAATCGAATTTCTCTTCTTGAATTCAAATAAGCCGCGAATTGAAAGCTGATCTTTTGTCTGATCGTTGATCTTCTGGCTGTACTTCTTGTACGTGACGTAGTTGTTATACTTTGTAGAATGCTGGAGTAGATGAATTACCTCCGGGCTGAAAAGGTGTTTCTCGCCTCTTCTCTTCCATTGGTAAATACCTCCTGCCTGCAGTTCCTTTGATCCATTCTCGAATGCAAGTTGATGACGGATCAACACTTCCCGTGCGAGATCGTCGAATGACAATCCTTCAAGACGCGAAATCGTTCCTTTGAAACATTTTTCAACGACATCACTTCCGAGCCCGAGAGCTTCGAAGATCTGGGAAGACTGATAAGACTGAAGCGTACTGATCCCCATCTTCGACATTACCTTCAGCAACCCGCTGCCTACAGCTTTCTGATAATTTGCGTTCGCTTCTTCATCCGTAAGTGGCTTGTAAAACATTCCATGTTTGTTCATGAAATGAATCGTTTCGAGAGCCATATAAGGGTTTACGGCACTTGCGCCGTAACCAATGATGGTAGCGAAATGGTGAACTTCCCACACGTCACCCGCCTCGACAACGAGACCAGCGCTCGTGCGAATTCTTTTTTCAACCAGTGCCTGGTGTACCGCGCCCACAGATAGCAACGAAGGAATAGGTGCGTACTCTTCGTTGATCTTTCGATCTGAAAGAATGAGTATCCGTTTTCCTGCGCGCACTGCTTTCTCCGCCTCGCATGCGATACGATTCAGACTTTCTTCCAATCTGCCAGGCTGACCATCAGCCTTGAACAAACATTGAATGACTGCGTACTCGAAACCCTGATCCTGCAGGTGTTTCATCTTTTCCAGATCGGAATTCAGAAGAACAGGCTGCGAAATGTGAATCTGGTGAGTATGCTCAGGTGTTTCATCCAGCACGTTCAACGATTGCCCTACGCGCGTAAAGAGGGACATTACCAATCTCTCTCTGATCGGGTCGATCGGAGGGTTACTTACCTGAGCGAAATGTTGTTTGAAATAATTCGAAATATGTCTGCTTTCCTTCGAAAGAACGGCGATTGGTGTATCATCACCCATCGAACCTACGGCTTCATATCCCTTCTCCGCCATGGGGAGAATTAACGTTTTCACATCTTCCGAAGTGTAACCGTAGGCGTTCTGCCTTTGTACGAGCGTTCTTTCGTCGAAATTATTTTCGAACCACTCAGGCTCCGGCTCAAGACGAAGCTTAAGACGGTTTTGTATAATCCAGTTATAATAAGCTTTGCCTTCATAAACGGCGCGCTTCACTTTTTCATCGTCAAGGACTTTGCCGGCTTCAAGGTCAACCATGAGCATTTTCCCTGGCGTGATCCTTCCTTTTTCGAGAACGTCTTTCGGATCGACAGTGAGTGCACCTGCTTCGGAAGCAGCAATGAGTCTACCCGAACGTGTCACGCAGTAACGTAATGGGCGGAGACCATTCCTGTCTAGTGTTGCACCAATGCGGAAACCATCTGTAAATACCAGCGCGGCCGGACCATCCCATGGCTCCATCATCGAAGCGTGATATTTATAGAATGCCTTTCTATGCGGATCCATCAACTTGTTATCCTGCCACGCTTCCGGAACGAGCATCATGAGTACGTGCGGGAGAGAGCGTCCTGAAAGAACGAGCATTTCCACCAGCGCATCCAGGTTCGCGGAGTCAGACAGTTGAGGATTAGTTATAGGGAGAAGCATTTTCAACTCCTCGTCCGTGAACATAGTGGACTTGAATAGTGCTTCTTTTGATTTCATCTTATTCACGTTTCCGCGAATAGTGTTGATCTCACCATTATGGGCGATATAGCGGAATGGCTGGGCAAGTTTCCAGTTCGGGAAAGTATTCGTAGAGAAACGAGAGTGAACCAACGCAAGGGCTGTACGGACTCTTGGATCCTGAAGGTCGAAGAAATACTTTCTGAGCTGTTCTGTGCGAAGCTGTCCTTTATATACTATGGTACGCGAAGAAAAGCTTGCGATATAAAACTCCTTGGTCGTGCCTTTGTCTTTACCGGCAATTACGTGCTGAGTATAGTTGCGCAGAACAAACAGCTTGCGTTCAAAGGCATCGCCGGTGATCTGTCCATCTTTAGGAACGACGAATACTTGCTCTATAATGGGTTCCACTTCTGCGGCTCCGGGTCCCGGAACGCTATGGTCCACAGGAACCCCACGGAATCCCAGTAACTCAAAACCCAGTTCCTTAATATTTTTCCGGAGAACTTCCCGGCAGGAGTTCATTACCTTCTTATCCCTTGGGAAAAACACCATCCCTACGCCATAGCTACCAAATGCGGGCAATTCAAAACCAAGTCGGGTGCTTTCATCCGCCAGAAAATCATGCGGTATTTGAAAAAGTACACCGGCACCGTCACCGGTTTTAGGGCTGCTTCCTTTTCCTCCACGGTGTTCCATGTTTTCCAACATCGACAGGGCGTCGCGGAGCGTTTGATTGGTCTTCGAACCATTGATATTGGCTACAAATCCAATCCCGCAGGCATCATGCTCCAGTTCAGGGGTATACAAACCACGGCTGGTGTTGTCTTTCATCTTCAATCTTTTAACTGGTTGTAGTAAGTAAAATTTCCGTTTTTAGGGCGAAACGGATTTTTGAAGTTACGGAATAAACATAACTAAACTTTGGCCGGACAGATCAGCCGCAGAATTTTTCGAATCTTTTCACAAATGATTCAGAATGTTTGGAAAACTCGAAAACGAAACCGATTGCACCGTTGCTACTTTTTAAATTTTTAAAAATCACCGAAAACGATTGTGTTTTTTGCAAAAATTGGGCTGCGATTCCAGATTCCATTCAAATAATCTGGAGAGCAGTGGAAATCAGCTGCTACGCCTTTGTCGCCCGGACCATCTCCTTCTTCCCCGGGGGCCCCGGCAGCGTTTCAACGGTAAGGTTAAGCGCCCGAAGATCACGCTTTAGCTGACCTTTAGCGCAGTAAGTAATAAAACATCCCTCAGGCCTCAGGGCGTGAACAACCTTCTCCAATAGATCGAACGTCCACATTTCGGGCTGCTTCGCCGGAGCGAATGCATCGTAGTAGATTACATCAAATGCTTCGGGAAGGAGCGTAATGCTCTCAAGTGTTTTGTAATATTTATGAAACTTGAATAATGGGTAGAGATCATGGTCCAGATCCCACGATGCTTCGTGGAGTGCAATAAACCGACCCATCCTTGCTGGCGAATCGGCATAATTCAATACACTCCACAACTCCCTGGCTATTGGAAAAGCTTCAATCGTAGCGTAATTTATTTTCACCTGCAGCTCAAGTGCTCTATCCAAGGTGAGTAAGGCATTCAACCCCGTGCCAAAGCCAACCTCAAAAATATCAGGGTTTCGGTCAGGGTGCAGACTGAACCAATGATCAAGTCCGTTCGCGATAAAAACGTGCCGCGATTCCTGAACAGCACCATGCACAGAATGATAGGTCTCGTTTAAAGTTGTGTGAAGCAGAGAGTGAGAGCCGTCGCGGGTAGTGATCAATTCGCGGGATGGCATACCTTTAGTCTTTATATATTAACGCGACTGCATACGCATTGACACCCTCTTCTCTTCCCACATATCCCATCTGTTCATTCGTAGTGGCTTTAATGGAGACATCATCAACAGTAATATGCATTAGCGGAGCAAGAGCTTGTTTCATCGCATCAATGTGAGGATTGACTTTAGGTTTTTCCAGGCAAACCGTGCAATCAACATTTCCAATCTTCCAGCCACGCTCGTGCAGCATACGAGTTGTCTCGGTCAGAAAATATTTGCTATCCATGCCCTCCCAACGGTGATCTGTATTCGCAAAATGAAAACCGATATCGCGGAGATTGGCAGCTCCCAAAAGAGCATCGCACAAGGCATGGATCAATACATCAGCATCTGAATGGCCCGTCGCACCTCTTTCACCCGGAAGTTTAACACCTCCAAGCCAAAAGTCTCGTCCATCCACAATCTGATGAACATCAAATCCCATTCCTACACGAATTTTCATTCTTAGTTACGGATCGCTTTGTAATACAATGTATTTGAATTCTCTTCTCTCAGGATTTCCCGGGCAACACGTTGCACATCATTTACCGTAACCCTTTCGATTTTTGATATCTCCCTATTTACGAGATCGGCATCACCAGACAATTTGGCAAACGCAAGATTCATGGCGCGGTTCATTACTTCCACTTCTCCAAACTCAATGGTCGACTCTGCCTGATTTTTTACTTTGCTTAAGTCCTCCTCCGATGGCCCGGATGAAATCATTTCGTCGAGCACCTTTTGTATTTCTCTCTCAGCCTCGTCAAACGACACACCATTCTTCAGTCTTCCGCTTATTACCAGTAGTCCCGGATCGATGGTTCCCATAACGAAAGAGGATATCGACGCGAAGTACTCTTTCTCCTTTACGAGTCTTTGATACAACCGACTCGACTGACCGCGGCTGAGCACATCGCTCAGCAGATCCGCTGCATAATAATCATCATGAAATCTTCCGGGCATGTGCCAGGCTTTGTAGTACGCGTCTGCCGGAACCTTTGCTTCCACTTCCAACACCCGTTTCGCATGCTGCAATGGTTCAGCTGGAAGAGTTCTTGTAAATGATTTCCCTGCGGGAATCGGACCGAACCATTTCTTCGCGAGCCGCTCAACTTCGCTAACGGTCACGTTACCCGCCACCACAAGTATGGCGTTGTTCGGAACGTAGTAGCGAAAGAAGAAGTCGCGAACATCCTCCATTGTAGCGTCTTCGATATGGGAGATTTCTTTACCAATCGTCGCCCACTGGTAAGGATGCGTCGAATATGCCAGCGGTCGAAGTTTCAGCCACACATCACCGTACGGTTGATTTAAGTATCTCTGTTTAAATTCTTCCACGACCACTTTCTTCTGGACCTCCAGAACTTTCGGATCGAAGGATAAACTTAACATCCGGTCGCTCTCAAGCCAGAATCCTGTTTCAAGGTTCGCAGCCGGGAGGGTCAGATAATAATTTGTGATGTCTGTATTTGTGAACGCATTGTTCTCGCCACCGACAAGTTGCAGCGGCTCATCATAGCTCGGGACATTCTTAGAACCACCGAAC
>JAEYXN010000268.1 GCA_023431285.1 Bacteroidota bacterium | reverse complement strand
CCGCAGTCGTGAGTTCTCCTCGCGAAACGAAATCGGGCCACCTCGCTCATCGTAAATAATTACATCCTCCGAAGAAGGTACGACCTCCAGAACGATATCCCCGGCAGGGCATCTGCTGGCACTCACAACATTCGGACGCTCCGGAAGAGGTCTTGACTGAAGAAGAAATGTATCAAGGGTAATGTGCCTGCAGAAATTCCTGGTGCGTACAACAACTTCACGTTCTTTCTTTCCCAGGGGAATCCTGATCACAGCCTTATTGTCCTCCATAATATTCATGATCGGGTCCGCAGAATCTGTCGTCGTCGCCCAATAGGAAGCATGCCTTCCGCTGCTGATCTCGACGTATGCGACACTATCGCCACATTGGATCGGACGAAGCTGCAGCGCTTCCGTATACGGCCGCGGCCTGATGATCAAGGTAAACCGGTTCGTGATGTCGGCCAACGACGAAGGACTGACTGCAAACACATACCCATCCGCAACGGCTAAGCTATCGGTATACTTGTCCATGACAGAGATCTCGCTTCCTTCAAAACTTCCACTGACCGAAATACTAAGCGTAAACACTTCCGTCCTGCTGACGTCCCTGATAGCGAGGCCAAGAGGAATCTCCTGCTCACAAGACATCGAATCAACGGCATTGATGGCAAGAGGAATAGCATCCGTGGAGATTGTCCATAGTGAAAGCGTCTCGTTGTTCATCTTCTTTGCATCGAAATGGTCGAACTTCCGTTTTGCATTCTTTCGGATCCTTACAAAGGCGTGATCTTTCATTCCTCCTCCAGAAACTCTGATGCTGATAAAATCGAGTGTGTTGTTTTCACGCTCACGAAAGAATTCTCCTCCGTACTGGACCTTCGCAGCTTCATGAATCACAACCGAAGGATCAGGTTCAGCAGCATGAATCCAGAATGACTGTCCTGAAGCAATATTGGGTGGCGAAAAGTCTCCGATCTCGCCATCTGAATAATGAAACGTTCCTGCTGCGTTGTCGCGGATAGCAAATGTTCTTGAGATTCCCTCCGACCTGCTCCACCCCTCTTCTATCGACCAGTTGATGGCCGACGCATAAGGGTTACCAATCAGATTCCATCCTCTTAGAGATTCCGGCGCCGCGGCGTTATAGCTTACCGGAATGCCAACGGACCCCTGATTGAGCCTGCCCACAAAATTAACAGTGGTGCTCTTCTTATCTCTTCGAATAAAAGCGGCGTATCCTCTTCCGGGAACAAGCACATTGTCTGCGGCAGCCCCTTGCGATGGAAACGGTACCCACCCTGACTGAGCATCGCCATCATCGAAATAAAACAACGACGGCGCTGTAGTATTCAGCCCCGCTCCCGTCGAAGGATCCGCGAAGATACCGGTCACAGGAAAGTCGTCTTTGAGTCCCGCCACCGTTTCATTTTCAACAGGTGACGCCATGTAACGGTAGATCCTGCCCTCTCCCTGCATGTGTCTTTGTACAATGACATTGCCTTCGATAGACGATCCCGCCGGAATCGGCGACACCGCCGCAGTCCCATCAGTGTTATCATTCCGCGACAAGCAGACAAGATGCCCATCAGATTGAAGCGTTGTATTCTCACTGAGGATACTTACCCTCTCGCTGACACCCAGAGTTGACGAAAGCCGCACATGGGTTCCTGCATTCTTCGTCAACTCCAGCACAGGAATTTCATTACCGTTGAAAGACGCCACCTGCATCGATGCTCCTGCAAAGCTGAATCGTCCCGGCGTGCGTAATGTGCCTTCTGCAAAGGTTACGTCACCATGAATGGAAATAGCATTTCCATTCATATGCACCGCGTGCGACGCCGTGAAATCCTTTACAGTCATTGGCGTTTGCATTATGACACCCGCAGGGTTCCTACACTCAACATTAACTCCACCATCAGAAGGATGATGCGCACCAATGGTTTGAGTATCCACCCCATTGTATTCGATCGTCGAACCCGGATAGAAAAAACGTTGTGAGGTATTGATGTTACCGGATATCGGATGAAGCGCCCCATCAATTGATGGCGATCCAAGCTTCAAATGTCCCTTCACGTAAAAGTTACCTGACCCATTTGTCCGGCTTAAACCAACATCTACGACCGATTCCCTTTCAACGACGTAGTTGAAATTCCCGGACATAGCGTTCTGCGGAATAGAAACCGTCTGGTCTTCAGCGCCTGCAAATACAATGGACCCACGCCCCGGTGACGGACAGATCATCGTTCCGGATGAGATCGCAAGTCCGCCATGTAACTCCAGTGTTGCACGACGAACTCCTGTGCTGTCCGCACTTCCCGAACAGAACCTCAATGCTCCCGGAGAACTCCATAGCATCTGACCACCCACGCGGAGATAGGTGCGCCCCCGCGTGGCGAGGTAAGTCGGGCCCACTGACGTTGAGCGATAATCAAAATTGCCACCCACAAAAACCCGCGTGGAGTCGCCGGTAGTGTTGAACCAAACTTCCGACGGACCCTCTATACGAAAATCTTTGCCTATGGAAATGAAAGAACGCTGGGTGGCCGATAAGCGAAGCGCGTTTGAGTTCGTATTCCGGACAATGAAGTTCCCGCGGATGTCTCTGAGGTGACCGTTGAGATCAACGAAGGTACTTTGCGAAGGACAATCAAAAGTGACATTGCCGAAGGACTGGCGCCATCCATCACTATATGCCAGGGCCACGTATCCGCTTGACCCGAAACCTTCGACAATCAGGGTTGAGTGCTCATCCCATAAGGCGATCGGTATATACGAGCGCGGGCCTCCCTTCATGCGAAACACTCCTGCAGAGCCGAAGAAAGTGTTCCGCGCCGTAGTCTGATAACGAACGCCATCGCCACTGGCCAGCGTTCCATTCACAAGCAGACTTCCGGACACATGGACATCGCCATTCACACCGTCGATGGAATGCACATAAAGCATCGCGCCATCATCAATGCGCAGCGTTCCCCCGATATCAAGTGAGTAAGAATGCGACTCGCCTGCACCGAGATGCACATCATGAAGTATGCTGACCAATGAAGCGTTGGATAGATCAGGGACAGTATTACTATCCCAGGTAGAGGGGTCGTTCCAGGACCCGTTTCGTGCTGAAGTAACGGTCTGACAAAAACTTTGAAGAATGACACACAACGTTAATCCAGCAAGAAAGAAAACTTTCCTGCAGATCATAGAAAACAATTAATGATTAATAAGAGACAACGGGATTACTCCAGCTCCAAGGTATTAGGAACGTCGAGGATTTCAAATTTGGAGTAGTTGCTCTTGTACTCGGGAACGATCTCTTTCATGAGCGCAACCATCTTGAGCTCATTGCGATCGTGAATAAGATCCTCCAGAAGCTCGAGGTTGCGGACGATCTCGTCAAACATATATTCTGAGACCTTGGCCTTCAAAATCTTCTCGTGGTGCGTTGGAATCGTGTTTTCGCTATTGCTAAGCAGCTCTTCGTAAAGCTTCTCCCCCTGGCGGAGACCAGTAAAAACAATGTCTATATCCTTGTTGAGTGTCTGTCCGGAAAGCTCGATCATGCGCTTCGCCAGGTCGTAAATTTTGACTGGTTTTCCCATGTCGAAGATGAAGATTTCTCCCCCTCTTCCCATTACACCTGCCTCAATTACGAGCTCACAGGCTTCAGGGATGGTCATGAAATAACGGGTGATCTCCGGATGAGTAACCGTGATCGGACCGCCCTTCATGATCTGTTCACGGAAGATTGGAATAACGGACCCGTTGGAGCCCAGCACATTTCCAAAACGCGTGGTGATAAAGGAAGTGCCCTTAAGTCCGAGGCGCGCGATATGCTGATTCAGTGATTGTACATAGATCTCGGCGATGCGCTTCGTACAACCCATCACATTGGTTGGATTGACAGCCTTGTCCGTCGAGATCATCACGAACTTCTTGACCTTAAACTCTACAGCGAGATCGGCCAGCGTGCGTGTTCCAAAGATATTCACAGTGATCGCCTCAGACGGATTGCTTTCCATCATCGGCACATGCTTGTAGGCGGCGGCATGGAAAACAGTTTCCGGACGGAACTCGCGGAAGATGTTGGCTATGCGCTGACGGTTTCTGATATCAGCGATAAAGACAATGAGCTTGGTGTGGACCGCTCTTGGTGTCAGCTCTCGCTCAATGTCGTAGAGAGGTGACTCAGCCTGGTCGACGAGAATAAGAACTTTCGGCTTGAAGTTTAATATCTGACGGGCAAGCTCAGAGCCGATTGACCCCGCTCCTCCCGTAATGCAAATCACTTTATTCCTGATCTGCTCCTCGATGAGCTCATTGTTGAGGCGGATCACTTCGCGACCAAGGAGGTCTTCAATGTTGATGTCGCGGATCTGTCCGACATCCCAATCATTCTTCAGCCACTTGTCAAATGAAGGAACGTAGCTAACCTTGATGTTATAGCGGAGCGCATCGTCAACGATCTCGTTCTTTCTTTCAACGGAGAGATCTTTCACGGCGATGATGATCTTCTTGATCCCGTGTTGCTTTACAAGCTCATCAAGCTTCGAATAATCGTAGATACGGGTACCATTGATCTGCTTGCGTTGTTTCTTATTGTTGTCATCGAGAAACGCTACAAGTTTGTACTGATTGGTAAGGTCTGCCTCAATTGCCTGCTTTGTAAGGAAACCTGCCACACCTGCGCCGAAAATAGCGACGGGAAGTTTTGTTACCGTGTCTGCTTTATAAAAAGCGAAGATGCTCTTCACGATAAGGCGGTACTGATAAAGCAGCAGTGACGAGATAAAGAAAGAGATGAAGATCACGGAGTAAGGAAGGAGGTTTCTTTCTTCGTTGTAGAAATATATCAGGTTGAAGACGAGGAGCAGGGAGACGGTCAGAATCTCTGTTCTGATGATCCTTATACCATCTTCGATTCCGGTATAGCGAACGATGCCGGCGTAGCTCTTGGTGACCAGCGTCGAAAACAAAGCGACGAGCCCGGTCAGGATGATACCTGCCTGCGGCTCGAACCGCATAATATGTTCAAGGGAGAAGTTGAATCTTAGGAAAAACGCGAGGCAAACGGAGAAAAGAATGATCGACAGGTCGATTACAGCGATCACCCACCGGGGAAGGATTGTCAGCTTTTGAAGTATGGCTGTTACCAATTAGCTATTGGTTTTTTACTTTATTTCGGTTCTTCAACAATTTATACCCACCAAGAATTCCACCCCCGACGAGAAGATATTCAATCCCCGTGATCGGAACTGGCTGATCGTCAGGTACTGGGGGATCAGCTGGAGGCGGCGGGTTGTCCGGAGCCGGCTGCGCATAGACACAGACAGCTGTAATTACAACCAACACCAAAGCACGGAATACAAACCGAAAATTAGACTTAAAACAGGTCATTTTGCTTTCTTAAATAAACGATAGGAATATTTCCTGTCACCCTTTTCTACAATCAGCAAATATAGTCCATCCGGCATTGATCCAAGGCTGATTTCCCCATCAAATTTTTGTCCTTTCCTATAAATGGTGCCCAGAGACTGCCCAACCGTATTTGTCAGGTCGATCCTTTTGACTTCATCGTCAATCCCCTCGATCTGCAAACGATCAGCAAATGGATTGGGATAGACCTGGATTCCGGGAAGTTGTCCCTCCTCCAGCATGTAAGAAGCGGAAATGGTGCAACCACCGTTGTTCACGAATAGTTCATATAGGCCAGGCTGCGTCATAGAGATGGCTTTTCCGGTCTCGCCTTCAAGCAAAGCACCATTGAAAAACCATTGATTTCCCTGGTCGCTGCTTGAGGTTAACTGCACTCCTTCGACCTGTATGGCTACCTCTGAAGCCGGCGGAGGAGTTGCCGTCACACTCACGCGATCGGTTACACAACCGCTGAGGTTGTCCTTCGCGCTGACAAAATATATGTCATTCTTATCAAGAACCGGCGTTTCGAATTCACTTCCTTCATGAATCGGCTTCCCTCCTTCGCTCTTTGTATACCACAGGAACGATGTATTAGTACCTCCTTCGGCGATGAGCAGGTTTGTTCCCGCAGCACAATTAAGTTGAGAGGAGACCTCAAAAGCTGGTACTAACGACTTGACAACAGAGAACCCTGCTACTGGCATCGCAGAACATCCATAATTCACATGAACGTTTAATTCATTCGCTCCATTCTGCAAAGAGTCTGCAAGAACAGGGATCACCAGCGCAGATCCAGAGCCGCGGAAATCTTCTGTCAGTCGCCTTCCGGCTTTGGTCCAGATGCTATATAGCCCTGTTTCCACAGTGGAGGAGAGACTCACTTTGTTAACATCATCACAAAGAACTTCAGGAACGCTCACTGCCAGAGTACCAGCAGGAATAGCCTGATCAACCATTATCATGAAACGGTCCGCCGCAAACGAAAGAGAGTCTTCAGTGACTTTGAATGAATACTGGTTGTCTTTTATACTGATTTGCTTGCCTTCAAATTTGTCAATCAACACGAAGCTGTGGTTGTTAAAAAACTGGCGGGTATCCAAAGCAATTGAATACTCACCTACTGTCAAGCCCTCAGTCTTCAATGCGAGTGGCGCCCCGCAAGAAAGCTCCTTCAACGCATTGATGGCCATCGCATGATTATCCGCGGATAATGTAGAAAGACTGAAATTCGGATTCAGAATCTTCGGAGCATCCATGCTATCCAAACCAGCCAGAGCATTAGGGATCGTTTTCACATAGGTCCAGTCAGTGTTCTTGCCGTCTGACAGCGACACAACCAACGAAGGGATGAAATTCGAGCGTTCGCGGTAATATTCACCAACAGAATTGGTCTTGACTGTCTCACGGATTGTTAAAACAGGATTTGCTCCATTAGCCCTCACAAAAAAGCCTTGTCCCGAAGCGATATATCCATTAGGAATCTGATCTGTAGTGACTCCTGCTTCGTAATAGCGAGTCATACCCGCGGCGTTATCTGTGATTGCTATGATTGGGGATATCCTGTTCTTTGTCCATCCCGCAAGATCCCAATCAATGGTACTTGGGAAGGGATTTCCAACAAGGTTCCAACCTTGTCCAAGAGGATCGTTTGGTGTGAAGGTTACGGGAAGGTTGAACGTGCCTTGGTTGACGGGTCCTATATAATCGATTAAGGTTGGCGCACCACACTGACGGATGAATACAGAATAGCCTCGCCCTACAACCAACGGGCTGGCCGAAGATGTCGTGCCGGGTGCGGGATATGCCACATAACCTGCATTAGGTCCTCCAGGAACTGTCTCATTATACCAATACATAGAGATTCCGTTAGCAGGCGCTGTTGTTCCGCAAATGGTTTGAGTGGGGCTCGGGTCAAGGAAGTTGCCCTGAACTGGAAAATCGTCCTTGAGCTGAGCAACAGTTGCACCTGAGACAGGCGAAGAAATGTAACGATAGGCCGCGACTTCGCCGCTTATATATCGTTGCACGGTTACATCCCCGATAACACGATTGCCGTTTGCGAGCCTACCGATTGATGCGGTATTCAGGGCACCAGGGGCATCTGATAAAGAAGCTAAAATAAGGAACCCATTGCTTTCAAAGTCTAGGTTTTTCGATGAGCCGGTAAATTGGAGAGTACCGGTCAAACTCAACGCACTACCAAGTGAAATCCCGTTGGAGCTCGTTTTGACGACGCTAATGTTTGAGAAGGTTGCGCCATTGGCCGATATTAGTTGAGTAGCAGACCCTCCCAAAGTGAGTGTGAAATTCTCCATGTCCCAGACACTCCCGGGAGCCAGAAGAATATCCCCTTGGACGGTAAAACTTCTTTTGAAATATACCCCGCCGCTGGACGTGACAGATAAGTTGCCAAAAACCGGGTTTGCGGAACCATCAACACTTGTGCTGCCTGAGTTAAAGACAACCGTACCATTTTCTGCCATGAAGGTGCCTAGGTCATCCTGCCAATAAGGTCCCTGCATCGTGATGGTATGGCCGTCTTGAAAAAACTTACCCTTTGCCAGTATGAAATTTCCATTTACCCAGACGTTTTTAGTCAAATGGAGTTCATCTGCCGCATGCTTAAAAGAAATTGTAAGCGATGCCAGGGATGATGAATCATTCGGAAGCTCGATGCCCGTTTCAATGGAAAGGGAAGGACCTGCTGAGGGCGAGCTTGAAAGATACTGGACATGAAATGAGCCATCCTCAATATTGATTGCCGACCCTGTGATTCTTGCTTCCCCATACCGATAAATCGTTGAATTCGGAACCATCCACAAGTCTCCTGCATTATTTACCTCACCCGCCTTCAGCCCTAAAGCGGAACGCACTTTGAGCGGCCCTACAATTGTTGCGCTTGCACCTAAAGCTGTTCTGTTTATCTCAAGAGTCTGCAGGGTGTCTGAGGCTGGATTCATTACGATTTCTCCCCAACTTCCGCCTCCAGTACCAGAAATTTGAATAGATGAATTGCCTCCTCCTGCAAACCGGCCATTTGACCGCTGAACAGATCCCGCGGATAGGAAACTAAAGCCATTTAGCTCCAGATCACCAGCCTCAAGCACCAGCTTACCGGTTAAAGAAATGTTTTTCAGAAATCCGACGCCGTTGTTATTGTCGATCACAGTTGTTATTCCGGCTGCGCTAGGGTGACTATCAGACAGAAACTGCTTTCCTGGCCCGTTATAGATAATCGAGCTACCGTTGTTGAAGGTACGGGCAGGTACTCTGATGTTTCCATTGCTTGTTCCCGCAGAAATGGCTCCTAAAGGATCAAGGGAACCAAGCATCAGCGTACCGTCGACGGTGATTCGGGAAGATCCAGAACCGACCACCGGAGATGTTCCTAAATTAAGGGTGCAAGCGGGGGCGACATAATAGTTCATGAAGCCCGATATAGTCCCTGAATTGAAAAACTCTGAAGTTCCGGTCTTCAAAAACTGAATTGTTCCTTTTGTTTGCCCGCTACCTGATTCGAAAAGCTGTCCCCCTGTCAGCGAGAAATTTCCAAAAATGTTTAGTGTAGTATTTCCTGTTGTTCCGCTTCCGCCAACCATAAGTTTGCCTGTGGCTACGGTGGCCATATTGAAATTTCCGTGAACATTAACTACGGCTGTGCCTGTCGAAGCAAAGTATGACCCTGTCGCATTGGACGAAGTGTAAACCAGGTCTCCAAAGATATTCAGCGTATCTGTACCGGCGTTGGAGATATGAATTCTGGAATTGCCGGTAATTATGAAATCTCCCCCTTGTTCAGGAGTACCAATTGTCAGGGTAAGATCGTCCGCGCCGCTAAATTGCAGGATCTTCCCGTTAGTGTTGGTTACAGAAAAGGTTCCCGTGACCTCCTTAACAAAACCTGCAAGGTTAACAGTGGTGCGCTGGGAAGGGTTATTGAAAATTATATTGCCAAACACTTGATTCCAAGTGGCATTGGCCTCCAACAAGGATGAACTAGAAAATGCATCGACTAACACGGTCGATGAACGGCGCCAGGCTGCCGCGGGTAAATCTCCAAATGATGCCACGTACTTGTGGTTGTAAATACTTCCATCAAGAAAAGAAATGGCCGCGTTGCCAAAAGGATTAATGATGGTAGTGAGATTTCCTCGGACAACCTTTCCCTCAACAACGAGTGAAGCATTCGGATTTGTTAAAGTAAGATCGTCCCCAGCTCCATTCAGAAGTGAAAGGGTCGCATTTGCCTCGACAACCAAGCTTCCGGCGATATAGAGCTGATCGGCAGAAACTGACGTCCCTCCCGAAATATTAATTTCATGACCAGCGCTAATAGTAATGATGCCACTTGAAGTCGACGGCGGACCTAACGCTGCTACCCACGTGGAGCCATCGAAACGCTCCCATGTCGAGTTTGTATTCCAATTCCCGCTTTGCTTCGTTCTGATATCTCCGGACGATTGAGCGTGAACTTGTAGAATGCACAAGTAAAAGCACGCAAAGAATGTGGCCAGGCGCATAATTTATTGCAGTTTATCGAAACCTTTGCCCATCTATAGACAAAGTTGCGCAATTTACTAACGTCGCCAGAAGTAACCTAAACTTTACCGACCAAACGTAATGTATTATCTGAAATAATTCTTTAGCAATCAGCGTTTCACTAACCTGGTGGTGTACTCAATTCCGCCAACAAAATACTTGATCACGTAGGCTCCTGGCCGAATTTCCCCTATGTCAAACTTACTTTTGCTATCAGAATAACTGGTCGCTATAATTTGCTTTGCCCTCCCTGACATATCAACCAAGGTGATCTGACTGACTAAGTTTCCAGAGAGAATTATAAAATCCTGTGCGGGATTTGGGTAGAGTGAAACCTTCATCTCCGTCAATTCGATTGCCGCAATAATCACTGTCATACTCTCACGCAACACGCAACTTCCATTGCGAACCTCCGCTTCATAGGTGCCTTCTCTGCTTACAACTAGTTCAGCCCCCGATCCCACAACTTCATCATTAAGGTACCATGTTGTCGACTCATCGGATGATAATAACATAGCGCCTTGCTGTGTTAACGTTGGTGATGCGGGCTGAAGGATGTTGACCTTTGCCTCTCTCGGCGCTGTCGTACATCCATGATCATTCTGCAACTTCACAAACCAGCTTGCAGATTTATATAGCGCGGGTGTTTCAAAGACCGGGCCTTCGTATACTGATTTTGTTGCATGAGCACTTTCATACCACAGCACTTTGAGAGAAGCATCAACACCTTCCACAGAAAGCTGTGCTGGGTTTCCAGCGCATTGCTGTACATGCCCAACAATAAAATCTTCCGGAAC
Source organism: Bacteroidota bacterium (assembly GCA_023431285.1). GTDB lineage: Bacteria > Bacteroidota > Bacteroidia > Cytophagales > Cyclobacteriaceae > Ohtaekwangia. Next base: position 14,014 of record JAEYXN010000268.1, on the reverse strand, counting down.
GATAGCATTGTAAACGGATATAGTAGCCGTATTCTCCTTCAAACATCCACTCTTGTCCGCGACTACAAACTTGTTATCACCAGGTTTCAATGCATCACTTTTCACCAGGAGATCAAATGATGATCCTGGTGCAGTGACAGACGCAACAAGAAAGTCAGCTTTATTGTACAGATTGTATGTACTTCCGCTTATTGCGTTTGAAAATGTGATAAGAGCATCACCTCCGCAAACGTCACGATTGTTATTTAGCGACAACATGACATCCCCCGTTTCCTTTGCCTGCAGAGAAAAACGTTCAACCGCAGCAGACGCGGGATCACTATTGACCTCGAAGTTATAAGGCTTGTCAAGTTCAATTGTCTTGTTCAGGTAAGCATCGCGAAGCACATAAGAGAATGATTCAAATCGACCTAGCTTTTCAACGGAAAGACTATACGCACCCGGTTTCACGTTGCGCATACCAATTCGTATCGGAGAAGAGCAAGGCAATGTGGGCGTCGAGTTGATCGCCATTTCAACATCATCTTCGGCGATTGTAAATATATCAATCGTCGCATTCTTCCACTTCAATCCGTCGTAGTTGTCGCGACCAGGCGATGCAAAACTGCGTAGTTTCACATAAGCCTTATCTGTAACATTGCCATCTGCAAGGCTTATGATCAGTTGGTCTGAACTCCGATTACGAAAAAACTCTCCGCCTCCTAATGCCTTAGCTTCTTCATGAATGATCAATTGAGGATCCGCCCCTGTGGCTTGAAGCCAGAAAGCTTGTCCACTCGATATCACTTGTGGTTCTGAAGTCTCAAGCGCGTCCAGATAAATAAATTGGGTCAGACCAGACTTATTGTTTGTTAGAGCAATCACACTTGAAACGTTGGAACGAGTCCATCCCGATTCAGACGCCCAATCGATCGCAGAGGCGTATGGGTTACCAACGAGGTTATAACCATCGGCTGAATTGCCTGATGGCGTCCAGGTTATGAAATCAAAGTTAATATCCCCTGCATTAAGCTCTCCCTCAACATTAATGGTTAAGGAATTACAATTGCGTATGTAAGCTGCGTAACCTCGTCCCGGAATTAACGGAGCATTTAATCCCTGAGCAGTGTTTTCGGGATATGGGACATATCCATTGGCAGATGCTCCCGGATCTGATTCGCGATAATAGTATAGTGACGTGCTGGTAGGCGTAATAGAGAATCCACAGAGCGTTGTTTTTTTCAACCCGGGAATGTTACCTGTGATAAGAAAATCATCGCTCCAATCACGCACTGTAGCTGACTTCACCGGCGATGATAAGTACCGGTAAATTCTCGCGACCGGAGTGACATGGCGCTCTACCTGAACCCGGCCAGACACCTTTGCTCCTCCCAATAGAGGGCCTACGTGCGCATCGTCATCTGTAAATTCGTAGAGCGATTTCAAAATGGTTTTACCGCCCCCGCTCCCATTTGCGTAAAAAGTCGCTCCGGGAGACACATTCAACCCATCATATATTTCGATGCTTTTTTCATTGTACACTCCCAGGGTATTTGCTGCGTGTAAGGTTTCGAATGATGTTATTGGTGATATTCCCCTGATGTATTGGGGTGCTGTTGTACCATTGAAAACAAACTCACCACCGCTGGCATAAAAGCTGCCATCCACGGTGAAGTCTCCACTGATGTACATTGCATCCGGAAACCCAATAACCGCTGCAAAATCTGCAACAACAAGATTGTGGAAAACTGGAGAAACTGTTCCCATCATGCTGGTCATTCCATTGAATATCACTGTACCTGAGGAAGGGTTGATTGGGCTACCATTGTAGAATGAGCCTCGAATGAAAATCTCGGCATTGGGAAGAACTTTCATTTCGCTTCCCTGAAATGTTAGATTGTGATACTGTCCACCAACAGGGGCCTTTATGTTAACCGGCGATGAGGAGTTATAAATGATTGTATTGCCCATTGCGCTTGCATCCAATTCTCCATTGCTGTTAAGGATGCTGCCTCCGACGGTTAAGCTAGAACCTGCTGCGTTGATCCATCTGGCACTTGCGTGTGAAGACGTTATTGACCCACCTAATGACAAGGTTCCGTTATTTGTTACGATAGTATTCTGGTCCAGCACAATGTTACCCCCGGACTTTGATAGCACAGCGCCAGCACTGATCGTTTTATTGCCTGAAATTAAAATATTGGTGGAGTTTGAGGTCAGACCTACCCAATCAATATTTGTATTGAGTCCTGTCAGGGCAAGATCACCGGTTGCAGAGTAACTACCCTGGACTATCAAATTTCCAGTGACTGTCGTCGTCTTTCCATTATCGTTGAGTGTCCCTCCGAACTGAATGGTGAGATCCCGCATGTTGGTGTTCGCAACAAGGGTGACTACCCTGCCGGTGGTAATTAATATGTTATCAGTCGCGGCAGGAATGCAGTTGCAGTCCCAGGTAGACTTTGTATTGAAAGAGCCGCTTGCAACGGTTTTACGGGTTTGCTGAGCAGCGGCTTGCAGCACATTTATCAACAAAACAGCAAGGCTGGCGAGAATAACGAACAAAAGACGTTTTGCGAGGGATTCCATAACGCTGTTAGGTTAGCGGTCGCATTTGGTGCTGTGCCAGGACAACTTTCAGGCAAAAAATCAGGGAATCCCTGACTCTCTTATTTTTCCGGTATAGGGGCACGTTTTTATTGACCTACAGCACCTTAGAACCTGTACTTTTCCCAAATACTTCAAGACATTTTCCCATTATAGGACATTTATCTATAATGCTTACCCAGGGATCGGACCCAAAACGTCACTTAAAAAATGAGGGAGTAGTTCAAAAATAAATAAGGTTCAATGAGGCAACCGCCTGCCGTTTCCAAGGGTTTTATGAATTGTGGATGCTATTTTTGCGGCGCATTATGGAAAAAGAAAAAATTTGGCTGTCCTCCCCCCACATGGGCGGCGCGGAACAAGGCTTCGTGAAGGAGGCTTTTGATACCAACTGGATTTCACCGGTTGGACCAAATATCACCGCTTTTGAAAAAGAGCTCGCTGCATACTCTAACGTGCATGAAACTGCCGTGCTTTCGTCGGGAACGGCGGCGATCCATCTGGCATTGGTCCTTTTAGATGTAAAGCAGGGTGACGAAGTGATTTGTTCTTCGTTCACGTTCTCAGCTTCTGCATATCCAATTGTATATCAGCACGCTACACCGGTCTTCGTAGACTCAGAGCACGAGACTTACAATATCGATCCTGCGCTTCTGGAGGAAACGATCACGGATAGAGTCAGGAAAACCGGCAAGAAACCGAAGGCCATCATTCTTGTTCATCTCTATGGTGTGCCCGCGAAGATCAATGAGATTGTTGAGATCGCATCGAAGTATGAAATTCCGCTGATTGAAGATGCTGCAGAAGCACTTGGTTCAAAATACCAACGCAAGCAACTCGGAACCTTCGGCGATTTTGGTGTTTTCTCTTTCAATGGAAACAAAATCATCACGACGTCTGGTGGAGGTGCTCTGTTAGCTAAAGATGTAAACCACATCGCTCGCGCACGATTCCTCGCCACTCAGGCAAGAGATGCTGCGCCACATTATCAGCATTCATCCATAGGATACAACTACCGACTTGGTAACGTATCTGCAGGCATCGGGCGAGGTCAACTCCTTGTACTTGATGAATGGGTGCGCAGAAGAAGAGATAACTTCGAATATTATAAGCAATCCTTAGGCTCGTTACCGGGAGTGTCATTGCTAAATGAACCTGCGGATTGTTACTCGAACCGTTGGCTATCAACGATTGAAGTAGACGCTGCAATTTCCGGTGGCGTTACGCGCGAAACAATCCGTCTGGCGCTGGAAGAACAAAACATCGAGAGTCGTCCATTGTGGAAGCCTATGCATCTTCAACCTGTTTTCAAAGATGCGCTTGCCTACACAAACGGAGTTTCTGAGTTGCTCTTCGACCGCGGGTTATGTCTGCCTTCAGGCTCTAACCTTCCGCCTGAGGATCGTGAAAAAGTTGTAGCTACCATCAGATCACTCTTTCGGTAGTCCTCCATGACTGTGAAAGGCCTGATTAGGAAGAGTGATTTTACCGTACCTCAAGTGGTTGCCGGAATTCTGGCAGTTGCTGGTTTGTTAACGGTCTACCTTTTTCAACGGCAGAATCTGGCTCAATTGATGGGCGTGTCATCGGGAATCAACCAGTTTCTTGTTAACAGGACAATCCGTTTTCTTCTCAATGACATTTTCACAATCGCGTTGATCTACACACTGTTTCGCGAAAGGAAGTATGTGGTCTTTGCAATCTGGGTACAACTGACAGGAACGGTTTTCCTGCTAATCCCCTACTTCATCCTTAAAGTTCAGTTTCCCTCCTACAACGGTCCGCTAATTTCCTTCCTGCATCGGTTGATTCTCAATCCAACGCTGCTCATGCTACTCATTCCTGCGTTCTACTTTCAAAGACGGAACTCCCGGCAACCATCTCGCAACGAAGATGCCGGGAAGACAAACTCTACCAAAGCAGGAATTAGTTAACTTTGCAGCATGAGTAAACTTTTCGTCTACGGTGGCGGAGGGCATGGTAAGGTTGTAGTTGATTCTCTTCAGGATGCCGGCCACGAAGTAATTGGAATTATCGACTCCAAATTTGAGGGTGAGCTTTTCGGAGTATCACGATATAAAGAAGTACCCCCGGCGTTTGAGGGGATCCTTTCAATCATCGCTATTGGCGACAATAAAGTGAGGAAAACAATTTCAATGAAGAGCGATGCTCAGTTCTTCACGTTGATCCATCCATCATCTGTGATCTCAAAACGCTCCACTGTCGGCGCAGGAAGCATGATACTTCATCGCGCGATCATTCAGGCTGGTTCTGTGGTAGGTGATCATGTAATCATTAACACTGGCGCACAAGTTGATCACGATTGTAAGATCGGAGACTTCGTGCATGTTGCGCCTGGTGCTGTCTTATGCGGGACAGTCACCGTTGGGAAAGGAACTCTCATAGGCGCCGGAGCAGTAATAAAGCCTGGAGTAACCATTGGCTCATGGGTCACTATCGGATCAGGGGCTGTCGTTGTTAAAAACATTCCGGATAACACCGTTGTTGTGGGGAATCCCGCGCGTGTGCTCAGAACAAATTAGAATGAAAAAGCAAATCTACATCTATGGCGCGGGTGGCCTTGGCAGGGAAGTACTTGCACTTCTTAGAAGGATTGGTAGTTGGGATATAAAGGGGTTTATCGACGATAGTCAGACCGCATCGCATGTTCGTCATGTTCCAGTTGTTGGAGGAATGGAACAGTTGAAAAACATCAGGGACGCCTTTGTCGTTGTGGCCATTGGAGATCCTGTATTGAAAAAGAAAATCGCCGCGCGTATTCCTGATAATTTGGTTTGTGAAGCATTGATTGATCCTGACGCGAGATTACTTGCTCCATCGTCTGTCAAGATTGGTAGGGGCAGCATTATTTGTGCGGGAGTTGTAATCACAACAGAAGTACAGATTGGTGATCACGTGCTGATCAATTTGAATAGTACCGTCGGTCATGATTGTACGATCGGGTCTTATTCATCCATCATGCCGGGTTCAAATATAGCAGGAGAAGTTCACCTCGGAGAATGTGTACTTGTCGGATCCGGAAGTTGTATTCGTAACCTCGTTCGCGTCGGAGACGAGTCAAAGCTGGGAATGGGTACAGTTGTTCTTAACGACGTCGCTCCTGCTCAAATGATTGTTGGCGTTCCGGGAAGACCTAAACACCTGGACAAAAAGTAAATCGATTAAATGTCAATAAGCGAATTCAAACCAACGATTTTTTTCCTGCTGAAATTTGTAGGCATCTACATTATCGGAAATCTACTTTATGGAGTTTACATCACTTCATATGAGCCCACCGTTGATCCTTTAACGCACTCGGTAACCGCGCAAACAGCAATTGTGCTAAACGTTTGTGGTTATCCGGTACAGGTTGAAGACCGCGCGACGAAGCCCACTTCCGATATCAGTTACCTGGGAACGGGGAAGCTTGCGGTTTATGAAGGATGTAACGGAATAAACACGATGATCATCTTCGTAGCGTTTGTTGTTGCATTCGGACCAACTTCGATAACCATGTTATGGTTTATCCCGCTTGGACTTGTGCTCATTCATTTTGTAAATCTTCTCAGAATCACCTTGCTATTTCTCGTGTCGGAGCATATTCCCAAAGCAATGTATTTCACACATAAATACTTCTTTACGGCGATCATCTATGTGGTGATCTTCTGCCTTTGGTTATGGTGGGTCCGCGTCTACGCTAAGGGAGGAATGAAACATAAGCCTAATCCAGACCAGGGAATAGACTGATCAAGAGTTACCTCTAAACTTCTCCATTGTAACAGAAGTATTACTGCTGATACCTTCAGCTTTGAATACTTTGAGAACAGTCAGAAACAAAATCCGCACATCAAGGAGGAATGACTGGTTTCGTACGTACCAGACATCATAGGCAAATTTCTGTTGCCACGAAATAGCGTTTCTACCATTGACTTGCGCCCAACCTGTGATTCCTGGTTTCACATGGTGGCGGATGCGTTGCTCGTCGTTGTACAACGGAAGATACTCTTCCAAAAGCGGACGTGGTCCTACAAGAGACATATCGCCAAACAGCACATTGAGTAACTGTGGTAGCTCATCAATAGAAGTCTTTCGAATGAATTTACCGATGCTGTGCAGACGAACTTCATCAGGAAGTAAGTTACCCTGAGGATCGCGCGCATCATTCATCGTCTTGAATTTAATCACGCGAAAAAGCTTCCCATGCAATCCAGGTCGTACCTGACGAAACCAAACCTTGCCACTGTTCGCCCATGTCAACAATGCCATGCTAATCAGAATAAGCGGCGATGTTACAATCAGTACAATAAGCGCAGCAAGCTTATCAATAAGAGGCTTGAAGAAGTTCCGATAAAGGAAACTAGAGCCTATAATCGCCCTAAGGTTTTGATGATACGCACGTTCAATTGCAGACCAAACGAATTGTTGATCAAAATCGCGCACAACCTTTTCACGTCCGGCTTTTGCGAAAAGCCTGCGTTTTTCTTCATGCACAACCAACTCAAGCATTGCTTTCGAAAGCGAATCTGCATCCTTCGGCTGAACAATAATACCAGTTTTCTTATTCTCTATGATTTCATTACAACCATTAATATTCGAGACGATCGTTGCAACTTCAAGGCAACACGCTTGCATGACTACGTTTGGAAATCCTTCGCGATAACTGGGAAATGTAAATACATCCGATGCAACCATAAACGGACGTACATCCTTTTGATAGCCTGCAAGAATAATATCCTCATCTTCTTTTAACCTTTTCAAGTCCTCATCCGAGAGAGGATCGAGATCTTGTTCAAGCGGGCCTACAATCAGCAGCTTCATCTTACTTGAAGTGACTCGTCTACACTCCATGAATGCGTGAAGTAATTCAGAAATCCCTTTATCCCTCACAACGCGTCCCACAAAACAGAATACAACTGCGTCATCAGGGATTTGATATTCCACCCGAAGACTTCGTGCCTCTTGTTCCAGTTCCGGAGTACGCGAAAAGAAACGTGTATCGATACCGTTGCTGCTTCCGTTGCCGAGGATTGTTAATTTATTCCTGAAGCCAATATTTGTTTCAATGAAATCCCGTAAGCCCGTTGAGTTTGGATAAACTCTCGTCGCGCATGCATAGGTTATCTTTTCGATCCATATCAGCAAAGTTCTTAACCCTCCCTCCTTCTCCATTAATGGGAGTCCTGCCACTGTGTGCATCCTTACGGGCACTCTGCATATCCAGGCTGCAAGCATACCAATCAGGCCCGCTTTCGGAGTGTGGGTATGAACGATGTCCGGTTTAAACTGTCTGATAACACGAATAAGCAGAAAGAGACATTTCAAATCCTGCCACGGAGTAATCTTCCTGGTGAAGGGAATCACCTGGTGAGGTATACCGTCTATATGATCATCAACAATTTCAGATCCACTGGCACTTACTGCAAGAACATCAAAACCCTTCGAAGTAAAGAAAGGCATCTGCCCGGCAAGAAGAAGCTTCTGGGAAATTGGAACTGTAGTAATGCGTAAGAGTCTGGGTTTGGAAATACCGTCGTTCACGAAGTTCACTTTTGTTGATGAAACAGCCTGGTTGAATTACGCATTCACTCTATTTGTTCACTTGCTGCATCCGCGAGTTCACCCATTGTCATGGAAGTCATTCCGTACTTTTTTCTGCAATGTGTGTAGTGGTCGAGGATGCTATTTAGTCCTTCCATACTTTCTTTAGGATAGCCTCCAAAATTATGCGGGTGCCACCACAGATGATACACCTGACCGAGTTTTGCGGCACGGGTCATTTCGCTTTTTATCCTTTCAATCTTTAGCGTGTTCAGGAAAAACTCACGCGGATTGTACGGACGCAATAGGCGACTCGCCGGAATGGAGACAGGCAATCCATCAACTGGTTTAAGAATATCAAGATTAAACGTATTGTTTTTCCCAATCGGAAAGTAAGCATCAAGCCCTCTATTCAAGCGCTTCCAGAAGGATTCGTTGTGCGTGGATCCTATCCGCCAAAACCAATCCAGAGGATTCGAACGTACAGCTTTAATACCTGCTTCAAAACACACTCGCAGGTATTGATCATTGAATTGGTTTCTTGGAAACACTAAAGAACGTAATTCGACACCGTACGATGCCGCGACTGTCTGTGCGGCAGCAAGATCCGCTTTAAACTGATCAATAGTTTGACCGGCTTCGTTGCAGTAGTAGTGACCAAAGGTATGAGTTCCAATTTCCTGCCCTGGGGTATCATAAATTTTCCGAATCAACGAAGGAGCAAAATGGAACGGATCATCAACTTCGTTTTCACCAATCCCAACTTCCCTGATATAATGCAACGCAGAAAGATTTTTCAATACATAAGTCGGCGGCAAATCTGGAAAGTTTTCCAGGAGTTCTTCTCTTGATTGATGAAACAAGATTCCTACGGTGGCCCAGGTCACATGAACTTGACGCGTAGCAAAAGCATCAAGCATTTCAGGGATAACTTGTCTCGTATTTGAGAAGTAAATTTTGTATTCATTTAAGGGCCACTTTTCAAAACCGCCCCAGTGGAGTTCAAAGTCTAACGATATGCTTAATACACCTTTCATATTTGCTGCTTAGCTGCTACTTCAGACTTTCGCTTACGAAGAAGATTGATTCGTTTCCATGCCTGAAACTTCTGGTCGTCCAAAAACATGAGGATGACGAAAAGAAAGAGAATCATAATTTGGCTCTTTTGACGAATGGCTAGCCCAAGATTTCCCGAAATTTGTGCGAGAGCGATTGATACTGTTATGAAACTCAGAATAGCACTTTTCACCAGAAAGTTTCCTCTGACGAGAAACGCGAGGCCCTTTGCGTTTAATAGCTTCCAGGTTATGATGAGATAAAATATGTTTTCAAAAGAAACAACGATTCCCAAAAATCCTGGCGCATCAAAAAAAAGAGGTCTGAACAGAAAGGTAAAGACCTGCATCGGCAACGAGTAGTTCGTTATATCAACGCCTGATGTTGCTTTGGAGAGTTCGGTGGCCCTGTGGGTTAAGTCTAATCCCTGCGACAGAAATTGTTCTTCATCAATGCCCACAAGACTCAACACATCGCGATAGATGAAGAAGAATGCAACCATGGCCCCCATTAAAAAAGCTATGCGCGTTGCGGTGCCAATTCCCTTTGAAGCAAAAAAGAAGGCAATTGCACTTGATACAAGTATCATGAGCATAATGTGTGGGCGTACGTGGTAGATTATCAGCCCGCCTATCATAAGCGCCACCAAACGTCTCGCAGGATTATTAAGCCCGAAAAAGAATAAACTAACACCGAGAAAAATTATCGAACCTTTACCAAGGGATCCAGACCAGAAGTGGAGGTTCGGCAATAAAAAAATTAGCGTAATCAAATCGACATTCAGGAACCGGTGTTTGAAACGAATATTCTCCTTAAAGAAGACATACATAAAGACGAACCCTAAATATCCAAAGAAGGAAAACAGGGCCATCATGGCCTCATACGAGAAGGCGGCATAGTTTACGAAGGGGAAGTTGATGAACTTAATAAACGTCGTACTGGTACCGTAGAGCGAAAACCAATCATCCGTCGCTAGTGCGCTTCGATAGTAGCCTCTGGAATCGGATGGACTAAACAAAACATAGATATAGTAAACCAGCGAAAGTGTTACGTGATAGTAATACAGCCGTTTCAGAAAATCACTATCAACGCGGGGATGCTTCCGTTTGATGGCATGGACAATCACGGTTGCTAGAAAAGCGCCTATAATTATGATTAATAGTCCTCCAATCATTTCAGAACAATTCCAGATCTCCAAGAGATGGAGTCCACGTGTTGAATCCTAGAAGAATGCTATCGAGTTCACCTTTAAATGGACGAACTGTTGTTATTGGGCCAAGTCTGGTTTGTATTCCCATTGCAAAACGGGAGCGAAGAGTACCCGAGCAACTTACAAAGTCGGCCCCAATGCTGCGTGCGTATTCCTTGATTCTGCCCTTTACCCGCGAGCTTACGAACTCATTATCGCAGAAAAAATCTGTTACCCGAAACTCGGTCCCAAACTTTGAATGCTTTAGACGACCAAAAAAAAGGACCCGGCCTTCCGGAGACTCCCAGTAACACGTCTTGTATTCAAGGCCCGGAACACTGAGATATCTCCACCGTAAGTACGCTGGAGAAACTCTTGTTCTCATACCTTTCCCATGCTTCTGATCTTCATTAAGTAACGAGTTTACCGTATCATCAGACGGCAAGGTAGATTCAAATACGCTGATTGGTTTTCGAACAACCGCCAATGCCTTCTCCAAAAAAACGGGAGCGATCTGCACAGGTAGTTTGCCTGCATCTTGCCATCCCATTTTTAAATAACCCGGCCGGCTTTTCTTATTGGGCGTATTAAAGACGAAATCAGTCCCAGAGGCCTTCGTATCGTCAAGCAGCGAAAGAGTGAGCTTCTTAAAAATTCCCTTTCCTTGGTACTCAGGATGCGTCGCTGTATCCACGGCCCGTACGGCGGTGTAAACCTTATTGTTCAGGCACCACTCCCATCGCATGAATGCACGAACTCCAACAATTACCCCCTTGTCTAAAGAAAGTAAAACCGGACTTAGACCAAACGGATTGTTGCGGTGCTTCCAGTTCCAAAACTCTGTGGATTTCGGAAGAAGTGCTTCACCAAGACTAAGCTTGAGAAGAGATACGATAGCGGGAATGTCACTCGCTTCTGCCGGCCGAACTTCCATAGTATACAAACCTCAAATATAGTGAATGCAGGCCAATTTCAGCCGGAGATTCTCCGATCGGCCACTTCCTGGTAAATTCCCTCAAGTTGGTCGACCATCTGACGCATACTGAAAGACTCCTCCACCCTCAATCTTGCCTTCTCAGCCATCGATCTTCTGTATTCTGAGACAGTATACCTTTTCAGGCACTCCGCCAGACGTTCCCACTCATCTACAGGCACTAAGAGTCCGTCCTCATCAGCTCGAATAAGCTCGCTAATTCCACCGGCGTCGGTTGTAGCGATCGCACACTCCATACTCATTGCCTCAAGCAATGCAATGGGCAAACCTTCGAACACTGAGGACATCATATAGACATCCATCGCTGAAAGCCATGGTTTTACATTTTCCTGAAGACCGGCAAACCGCACGCGGGCTGATAAATCAAGTTTGGTGACCTCTTCAAAGATCTCAGGTTTCAATGGTCCATCTCCAACGATAAGTCCATATACGTCAAGGCCCGAATCTAATGCAGCTCTTATTACTCTCAACCATTCAACTAAACGCTTCTGAAAGCGAAACACCGCTACCGTGCCCACAACCAGGGCATTCTCAGGAATTTGAAGGCTGCGTTTGATCTCGATACCAGCTTCGGGCTGCCTCTTAAAAGAATCCGTGTTTACTCCATTCAACACCGTTGTCAGTGGGATCTTACAATTAATGTTCTTCTTGATTGAGAGAGCCACGTCCTCAGAGACGCCAATAGCAAGACTTTGCCAATTGAAGGTGAACCTGTTTATCCAGAACGTGAGGCGATGATATCTTTCCTGCTTGTTATGTTCGGTATAAATAACCGGAATCCCTGTTAACTTATGCAAAACTCTCCCTGCGAATCCCGCCCACGGTAGGTGACAATGAACCACGTCAATTTCTTCCTTCTCCGCATAAGCCTTTAAGTCTCTTACGCGAAGAAGAATCTGAATATTGTTTGACGCCTTTAAACAGGTAACCTTACCTCCTGATGAAGTGATCGCAGAAACCATTTGATCCTTCCAGGGCAAGAAATATATATAGTGAAACTCAAATGATTCAGAATTGTGAAGCTTAAGGGTTTCAGGCAAGAGCATTTCTGCCCCTCCTCTCCCTAAAGACTTAATTACATGTAAAACCTTGACTTTTCTTTTTAGCACGCAAATAGCTTAAATTTGACCCCCTTGAAAGGAACAAACTTAATTTTGCCACTGGAATATTCATAACCCGCATGCTTTTTAATTCCCTGGAGTTCCTTTTGTTTTTCCCTGTCGTAACGATTCTCTATTACGTATTACCGTTTAAGTTTCGCTGGGCATTCTTGCTTGTAGCAAGCTATTATTTTTACATGAACTGGGAGCCGGTATACGGCCTGTTGTTACTGTTCTCGACTGCGGTAACATTTGTTTGTGCCAGGCAGATTGATACTCCCGCGGCTTCAAAAAAAACGAAGAAGACCTGGATTACAATAAGCCTTGTTCTGAATTTCGCCGTGCTTGCATTCTTCAAGTATTTCAATTTTCTGACGCATAGCATTACTGATTTGATGGAGTCTCTTGGAATTGGTATTGCTATTCCTTTAAGTCCCTTCCTTCTACCAGTTGGGATTTCGTTCTATATTTTTCAGGCGGTAGGCTACACAATTGATGTTTATCGGAAAAAGGTTGAAGCACAACGCCACTTCGGTAAGTACGCTCTGTTCGTATCTTACTTTCCTCAACTTGTAGCAGGTCCCATTGAACGATCACAAAATCTGCTACCTCAATTTGATCATCATCATACGTTCAAGTTTGTCAACTTTTGGCGCGGCTTGCGACTGATGATCATCGGTTTCTTCATGAAACTCGTTGTTGCAGATCGTCTCTCAATCTATGTCGACGCAGTTTATAACAACTCTGACAAACACTCCTCCTACAGCCTTATACTTGCAACTGTCTTTTTTAGCTTTCAGATCTATTGTGATTTCGCCGGTTACTCAGCAATTGCAATTGGTGCAGCGCGGATGATGGGCTATAAGCTGATGACAAACTTTAGAAGGCCCTACCTGTCACGAAGCATCGGCCAATTCTGGAGACGATGGCATATCTCCTTATCCACGTGGTTCAAAGATTACCTGTACATTTCTCTTGGTGGCAACCGCGTATCGACGGGAAGGCTTTATCTGAATCTCTTAATAACGTTTACAATTAGTGGACTATGGCATGGAGCTAACTGGACCTTCATCGTGTGGGGAGCATTAAATGGCTGCTACCTTGTTGCCGAAAATTTCGCTCGTAGCAAGAATCTTACGGCGAAGCCAGGGAGGCTAATCTCTGTTGTCGAAGTTGCATACGTTTTTCTGCTCATCAATTTAGCATGGGTCTTTTTCCGAAGTGCAACAATTGGACAGGCAGTATCCATCTTGTCTGAGATTGTACACTTCAAAGGTCCATTATTTGTTCCGCCCGATCCGGAGACTATGATATATGCAGCAATTGGTATCGGGATTCTGCTCGCAATGGAAATAGTCTATGAACTTTCGCCAAGACCTAAATCTGTTTCCAGGCACACGATCGGGCAGAACTTGCTCATGCTGTTCCTTTTGATTTGTATCGTTCTCTTTGGAGTTTTTGACGGAGGTCAGTTTATCTATTTTCAATTCTAACGCCAAATGAACAGAGAAATAAGAAAGTTGCTTTTGTTTCTGGTGCCCACTCTAGCAC